>JAFQLA010000099.1 GCA_017396725.1 Oscillospiraceae bacterium | reverse complement strand
GTCATAAAGGTGCCGCCGCCCAAAATCTCCACCTCGCCGTTATCGATGGCAGGGGTGTCCTGCCCGCCCAAAGTCAGCGCGCCGATGGCGGCAAGGCACAAGCAGGCGGCTGCCGCCACCCAATAGGCCATGCGGCCGCGGCGCTTTTTGGTGATGGCTTTGGCGGTATCTTCAATGTGCTCTTCCGCTGCCTCGCCGATGGCGCGGAAGATATCTTCCTGTTTCATGGTGCAAATCCCCTTTCTGTAAGGTGGTTTTTCAAAGCCTCCCGCATGCGAAGAAGCATCACAGAGGCGCGGTTGGGACTGATGCCAAGACTTTTGGCAAGGTCTCCAACGGAAGAGGCGAAGAAGTAGCGGCCTAAAAAGAGCCGTCTTTTCTGCGGCGGGAGGGTATCGAGAAAGTCCCGAATGGCGGCGGAAAGCTCGCCTGCCATTACATCCTCCTCTGCGCTGCCGCTGCCCACACACTCGCTGAGCTCATCCAAAATCAAAGGCAGCTCACCGTCGCCCCGCTTTTCCGCCCGTTGACTGCGGAGGCGGTCACAGGCCAGGTTGCGGGTGATCTTCAGCAAAAAGGCGCCGAGATGCTGCGGTCTTTGGGGCGGGATGGCGTCCCAGAGGCGAAGGCAGGCATCGGAGAGACACTCCTCCGCGTCCTCTTGGCTGCGGAGGATGGCACGGGCCAGAGAGGTGCAGCGCTCACCGTATTTTTTTGCCGTTTCACTAACGGCGGTCTCATTTCGCGCGAAATATAAGTCGATGATCATCTCGTCCGTCACGGCGGCACCTCCTTTCACCCCAATAGACGAAGGGGAACGGAAAATCTTACAGAGATATGCAAAAAAACTGCCCGAAATTTTCGGGCAGTTTTTGATTTACAGCATGAAGTATTCGAAATTCTCCCATTTCACGCGGCTGCCTTCGTCAATCTCGGCGGGAAGCAGAGCCAGCGCCACCTGATTTTCAATACCTTCATCGGAGCGGAGGAAGGCATAGTCGCCACTGAGGCGCTCTACGGTGTAATATACAGGGCCCATAGTTATTCTCCTTTCGTGGGTTTGTGGGTAAGGGGCAGCGTTACAATAAAGCGGGTGGAGCGGGCGTCGCTTTCCGCGCGGATCCTGCCCCGATGCTCGCTGACGATGGCTTCCGCAATGGAAAGGCCGAGACCAAAGCCGGACTCCCCTGTGCGGGCGCGGTCAGCGCGATAGAAACGGTCAAAAAGATGGCGCAGCTCCTTTTTGGGAATGACCTTGCCATAGTTTTCCACCCTCAGCACGGCGCGGTTGTCCGCGCGGCGGCAAGTAAGGCGGATCTCACGGCCTTCGGCGCCGTACTTCACGGCGTTATCCAGCAAAATGGCAGCCAGACGCTCCAGCTTGTCCCTGTCTCCTGTGACGGGGAGGGGGGAGGCCACATCGTAGCGCAGGCTTTTGCCCTTTTCGTAGGCCACGGTTTCAAAAAGCAGGGCGCTTTCCGTCACCGCGTCGGCAAGATCCAGCGTTTCGTGGGGAGCTTTGTGGGCCATGGAATCGGCGCGTTCCAGAAGGAGCATCTCCTCCACCAGCGCTTTCATCCGCACCGATTCGGTGTGGATGTGCTCTGCGCGGCGGGCGGTATCGGCGCTGACGCCCTCTTCATTTCGCAAAAGGTCGGAATTGGTGAGGATCACCGTAAGGGGGGTCTTGAGTTCATGGGAGGCGTTGGCCATAAATTCTTTTTGCCGGCGGAAGGCATGGGCCGCAGGGCGGACGGCCCACCATGCCAAAAGACAGCTCAGGGCAAAAAGCGCCACAAGGGAGATAAGACCGATCTGGAGAAAGTCAACGAACATATTTTTCAGGGTGCTTTGCTCCGAGGAGGTATCCACAAAAGCGATGCGGGTGAAAAGCACGTCGTCTTCTCTCAAATAACGGAGGTTGTAGCCCTTCACCGCGCCGCTTTGACGGTTATCTTCCAGCGCAAGGCGGACGATCTCCAGCAGGGTATCGGAATTTTCCAGCTCGGTATAGGTGGAGGCGGTGAGAAAAACGGTGTTGCTGCGATCCACCTGCACCGTGAAGTAGGGAAGGCTTGGCTCGGAAAGCTCCGTGCCGGGCAGCTGCGGCCAGCCGGGAAGGGAATACTCCCGGTCGATAACGCGGTACAAAACATCACTGGTGTTCTGCCGCACTGTTTGGGCGGAGGAGGAAAAGGCGGAAAAGAGAACCACCAGCAGCATGGCGGTCAGAAGCAGCATGTTGGTAAAAATCAGCTTGCGCCGCATTTTTTTGATCATTCGTCCCATCCCTCCAGACAGTAGCCCACCATGCGGATGGTCTTGATGCGGACGGCGGAGCGAAGATGGGAGAGCTTTTTGCGCAGGAAGGAGATGTAAACCTCCACATTGTTGTCTTCCGCGTCGGACTCATAACCCCAGACCTTCAAAAGGAGCTGCTCTTTGGTGATGATCTGTTTTTTGCCCCGCATGAGAAGCTCCATGATGTCAAATTCCTTGCGGGAAAGACGCACGCTGCGATCGCCGCAAAGCAGGGTGAAGGAGGATTTTTGCAGCGAAAGGTCGCCGCAGATGATGCCATCCTCCGGTTGCAGCTCCCCGCCGCGGCGGCTGAGAGCGCGGATACAGGCCAGAAGCTCCGTGGGTTCAAAGGGCTTGGTGAGATAGTAGTCGGCGCCGCAATCCAGCCCTTTCACCTTGTCGGTGACATCGCTGCGGGCGGTGAGCATGAGAACGGGAATGGAGTTTCCCGCGGCACGGAGACGGCGCAGAAGGTCGAAGCCGTTCAGCTTGGGGAGCATCACATCCAGCAAGATGAGATCGTAGATGCCGCTTTCGGCGTTATCGAGGCCTGCTTCACCGTCATAGGCGGTGTCGGCGGTGTAACCCTGCCGCTCCAGCAGGTCTTTCAAAGTGGCGGCAAGGCGCTTTTCGTCTTCCACGATGAGAATGCGCATAGCCATGCTCCTTTCTTACAAAGATAGGCGGGCGCAAGGCGCGCCCGCCTTTGGCGGTGGGGTGTTATGCCGTTTCCTCTTCGGTGGGGACCAGCGTCTCGGCTATGGAGAGGAGAGTGGCTGCGGAATCGTGAGCGATGGAATAGATAGTGCCGTCAGGAGCGAGGGCAGCGAAATGGGTGGCGCCGTCTTCTCGCGGTTCGCCAATGATCAGCTGCAGCTCTGCGGCCACGCCGTCGATCATGTATTCCACGGTGAGGGTGGCAAGAGGCGCGGTGATGCCGCAGATGCCAAGGGCTTCTTCGCTGGGACGGTAATCGATGCAGGCATCAAAGGAAAGAGCGGCGATCTCGGCTAAAAGGGCTTTGAGGGTGGGGTCATCATTTACGGAACGGCCGGACTGATACCAGTTGTAGGTGCCTTCGCCCTCTTCCTTTACGGTGTAGGTAAGGGTATCTTCTCCCTTGCCCTGCACGGTGAGAGTTGCGATGTTGGTCTCATCCAGCACGGGGAAAGGCTCGATCACGGCCATATCGTTGATATCGAGGCTCACTGCCTCCATCAGCGCGGCGCTGACCACATACACCGTTTCGCTTTCTTCAAAGCGGACATAGTATTCTCCCGTATCCAGCTTGTTGCCGATAAGCAGGGTGGATACATTGCCGCTTACAGAGGTGGTTTTGATATAGAGGTCACTGGAATCCAGACCGTAAGACTCCAGCGTGTCACCCTCACCCGCGCCGATGGTAGTGGTGGCGGAAAGACCCTGCACCTCTTGGGCTACCGCCGCGGGATAGGTTTCATCCAGGGGGAAGAGAGGATCCTGGGTCCAGTACCACGCGTCCTCCTCGTTTTTGGCAAAGGAGAGGAAGGCGGTGCCGTTATAGTATTCCATGGCGGTGACTTCATCGGTGGGGATGATGACGGTGGAGCCGTCATCCGGCGTGTCGCCTTCGTCCACGGCATCGTCTTTGCCGCAGGAGCGGGCCAGCAGCACGATAGCCAGCAGCACCACGGCCAAAGCGCCCAGAATCACAATGAGTCTTTTTTCACGGGATAACTTTTGCAGAAAACGCATAAAGCAAAACTCCTTTTTACAGCTTGCGGCGGCGCAGCGCGCGCACAGATCCGCAGATCAGGAGGGTCAGCGGGATCACCGCGATAAAGAGAAGGCTCCAAAGCCCTGCAGTGGTCACGGTGTTGTAGGGTTCTTCCAGACTCACAGGCGCAATAGAGATATTGCTGATCTCCTCAAATCCAACACTAACAGAATTTAGGAACAGAGTCAAGTTGGAAAGGTTGGTGAAAGCATCCGTAATGGAAGGATCTATGAGGGAGGCCGCGGCATACACCGTGAAGCGGCTGCCGTTTTCGGCGTTTTTCGCCACGGCTGCCACGCTGTAAACGCCCTGCGTCTGGGTGGTTTCGGTGACATTGAAGCCTTCGTCGCTGGTGGTGAGGAGGGGTTCTGCCGTAAGGGCGCTGCCCTCGGCCTGCCGGGCAAGGGTGAGGCCGCGGCTCTGATCCACCAGAAGGAGAGATTCCGCGGTGAGGCTGCCGGCGATGTCGGCAGAATCGGCAAGAGTGGGGAAGAAAATGTAGGGGGTGTTGCCGTAATAGGCTTTGGTATCGGCAATGAGACCGTCGGTGGGGGCCATGCCGTGCTCTGCCATAAGCGCTTCAAAATTGGGCAGCACCAAAGTGTTATCGGGCGCCATGAGGTAGATGACCTTGCCGCCGGAGGCGAGATACTCCCGCACCAGTTTGAGCTCATCATCCGCCAGGTCAGCGGTGGGCTTATAGCTTATAAGCACATCGCAGTCCGCGGGGACGCCGCCGTCTGTGAGAAGGTTCACTTCCCGGGTGCTCATGCGGCTCTTTTCCATCATTTCCGCGGCGGAGGCAGGGAAGGCAGGCTCGCCGTGGCCCGTGAGGGTGTAGACGGAAAGGGTCTCGGCGGAGATGACGAAATCGATAGCGGAGGTAAGGAGGCCTTCGCAGTCGAAGTCTGTTTCCTGAGTGGTGCCGTAATAATAGTAGGCCATCATGTCATAGCCGATGATATCGTTGAGAGAGAAGGTCTCCGTGCGGCCCGTGGCGGCGCATTCCACCACCACTGTGCCCGATTCCACACCGTAGGCCGTCAGCAGCGAGGGGTAGATGACGGGATCGGTAAAGGTGAGGGTCAGGCGGTCGGAAAGGGCGGCATAGGTCTCCATAAAGCGGACGATGCGGGTATCCACCGTCGCCTTATCGGCAAGGACGAGGATGGAAACATCCTCTTCCATGGCGGCAAGATAATCGCGGGAGGTATCGCTGATATCGTAGAGGCTGTTTCCCGTGAGGTCGATCTGGGCAAAGCCTGCGGGAAGCTGGCCTGCCAGGGTGTTGATCAGGATCACCACGGCGATGGCAATGGCGGAGGCGGCGGCGGAATAGGCGCCGCGGCGGGAGGTGCGGTTTTTCAGATTCGGTTTTTTCATGTGAGGCACCTCCTTAATTCCAGCGCCGTCTTTCAATGACCTGGGCGGTCAAAAAGACGAAAAGAGCGGAGAGGGACACATAAAGAACGATACCGCCCAGATCAAAAACATGATCGTAGCAGAAATTGCCGAAGGCGTTCTGCAGGCTGAAACGGCCCAGCACCGTGGGCAGCAGGTTGGAAAAAGCGGCGGAATCGGCAAGATAGAAACCGAAGATGGCCACAATGCCCAAGGCCAGCACCGCGGCGGTCACCTTATAATTGCGGGAGAGGGCGTCCGTCAGATAGGCGACGATCCCCAGCAGCACCAGAAGGCCGATGAGAGAACCCTTGGCGGTGGTGGGCAGGAAGGTGACAAGATCATTCCAGAGATAGAGAAGCAGCAGCACGCCGAAGGTGGAAACGGCAGCTACGATCTGGCTTTCGGTAAGGGAGGAGAGGAACAGACCCACGGCGATATACACGCAGCCAAGGAGGAAGAAGGCGAGAATGGAGGCATAATCCGCGGCAAACTGCGCCGTGCCGTTCATGGCGATGATCAGGGGGCAAAGGCAGGAGATAAGGCAGGGCACAGCAAAGACGGAGGTCATAGCGAAAAACTTGCCCAGCACCACCTTGCCGATGCTGACGGGGGCGGTGAGGAGCAGCTGATCGGTCTTGGCGTGGCGCTCGCCCGCAAAGGAACGCATGGTGAGAACGGGGACGATGATCATAAAGATGAAAAGGCTGCTGCCCAGCGCATAGGAAAAATAGGTATAGCCGTTCATCAGGTTATAGACCATGAAATAAACGCCCACAAAGGCCAGCAGCACCGCGCAGAAGAGCCAGCCGGTGAGAGAATTGAAATAGGAGCGCAGCTCCCGCTTATAAATGGCAAGCATTATTCTTCCACCTCCTCTTCACGGGTGAGTTCCAGAAATACCTTTTCGAGGGATGCTTCTTCAAAGCGCAGCATCAAAAGAGGCAGGCGTGCCTCAGCAAGAGCGAAAAACAGCGCCTCGCGGATATCACAGCCCTTTTGACAGGTGATCTCCGCGGAGCAGACGCCCTCCGCCTCCGTCACGCGGAAGGAGGCGGCGCCCTTGAGGGAGGAGAGCAGCTTTTCCACGGCGCTTTGGCTGCCGCGGATCTCGGCGGAGAGAACGGCGGCGCCGGAAAGGCGGGTCTCCAAATTTTCCACGGTGTCGCTTGCCACCAGCTTTCCGTGGTGGAGGATCAGCACCTCGTCGCACACGGCCTGGATTTCGGAGAGAATGTGAGAGCTGAGGATCACGGTGTGATCCTTGGCAAGGGTGCGGATCAGACTGCGGATCTCGGTGATCTGCTTGGGGTCGAGGCCCACGGTGGGCTCGTCAAAAATCAGCACCTTGGGCTGACCCAGCATGGCCTGGGCAAGGCCCACGCGCTGACGGTAGCCTTTGGAGAGATTGCGGATGAGGCGGGGGAAGACGTCCTCCAGATGGGCAAGGGACACCACCTTTTGCACCTGCGCCGCCATCTCCGCTTTCTTTACGCCTTTGAGCTCGGCGGCAAAGGTGAGATATTCCTCCACCGTCATCTCATCATAAAGAGGCGGGATCTCGGGGAGATAGCCGATGGCGGCCTTGGCCTTTTCCGGTTCGGCTGCCACATCGTGTCCATCCACGGTGACGGAGCCTTCGGTGGCGGAGAGATATCCCGTCACAATATTCAAGGTGGTGGATTTGCCGGCGCCGTTGGGCCCCAGAAATCCGTATATTTTTCCTTCTTCAATGGTAAAGCTGAGATGGTCTACGGCGCAGCGGTCACCGTAGCGCTTTACCAGATCTTTGACAACGATCAAGAGGAAAGCCTCCTTATAATTCTTCCACTTTATCCTATAGGAATAAGCTTAAAAAAGGCTGAAAGCATTAAAAAAAGATATGAGTCCCATAAGTTAAAAATAAAACGAAAAGGGTTTCTTTTTGACACAGCTTGTGTTAAGATGACTTCCGGTCGAAAGTCGGCCGCATTTTTTTTTGCGCGGCCGGGAAAATACACGAGTTTGCGAGGATAAAAGCATGGGTTATCGCGGTATCGATACAACGGTCAATCAGATCCGCCGGAAGGTGTTTACGGAAGTGGCCCGCATGGGTTATGCCGATGTAAAAGGGGATGAGGCCAACAAAATGATGCGGGACATTCCTTTTAAGATCGTACCCGGCGAAGTGGGCAAGCTGCGCCGTGATATCTTTCTGGAGCGTGCCATCGTAGAAGAGCGTGTGCGCCTTGCGCTGGGGCTGCCTCTGCGGCGCATCGATGAGTACAACAGCGTGGTTTCCGGTCTGGAAGATGCCACCATTTCTCATAAGTATTATGATCCTCCGCTGATCAATGTCATTAAATTTGCCTGCAACAGCTGCCCTGAAAAGGCAGTAAAGGTCTCCGACCTCTGTCAGGGCTGCCTTGCGCATCCCTGCATGGAAGTCTGCCCCAAGGGCGCCATCTCTTTCCGCAGCGGCCGCAGCTTCATTGATCAGACCAAATGCGTCAAGTGCGGTCATTGCGCCAATGTCTGCCCCTATCACGCCATTGTAAAAACGGAGCGCCCCTGCATGAATGCCTGCGGTATGGATGCCATCCACAGCGATGCGCTGGGCCGCGCTCAGATCGATTACGACAAGTGCGTATCCTGCGGCCAGTGTCTTGTGAATTGCCCCTTCGGCGCTATCTCCGACAAGGGTCAGATCTATCAGCTGATCCAGGGCTTTAACCGCGGCGACCGCATTTATGCGCTGCTGGCGCCTGCTTTTGTGAACCAGTTCCCCAAGCTTGCCGCTTCGGGCAAGATCCGCTCGGCATTGAAGGCGGTGGGCTTTTACGATGTGGTGGAAGTGGCCATCGGCGCAGACCTCTGCACCGTGGACGAAGCGCGGGACTTTTTGGCTGAAGTGCCGGCGGAAAAGTCTTTTATGGGCACTTCCTGCTGCCCTGCGTGGAGCGTGCTGGCAAAAAAGCAGTTTCCCGACCTTGCTGAAAATATTTCCATGACCATGACGCCTATGGTCTTTACCGCCCGCATGCTGAAAAAGGAAGATCCCGAGGCGAGAATGTGCTTTATCGGTCCCTGTGCCGCCAAGAAGTTGGAAGCGTCCCGCCGCACGGTGCGCTCGTATGTGGACTTTGTGCTGACCTTTGAAGAGCTTGCGGGCATTCTGGAAGCTTGCGAGCTGGATATGGAGGCATTGGAGAGCGATGAAAATGAACTCTGCCATGCCTCTGCCGCCGGCCGCGGCTTTGCGGTGAGCGGCGGTGTTGCGCAGGTGGTGGCGGAAAAGATCCGCCAGTGGTATCCCGATAAGGAAGTGAAGATCGCCGCAGCCGAGACCCTTGCCGACTGCAAGAAGATGCTCCTTAAGGCCCGCGCCGGCCAGTATAACGGCTATCTGCTGGAGGGCATGGGCTGCCCCGGCGGCTGCATCGGCGGCGCAGGCACCATTGCCGACCCCAACCGCACTATGGGCGCGCTGAACAAGTACAAAAATACCGCAGCTTTTGAGGATCCCGAGGAGAGTCCTTACATCGATAAGATCCACTACCTCAAAGAGGAAATGGAATGATTGCCGCCATTTTCCTGAGGAAGAAAAGTTGACGAAGCGGCAAGAAAAGTATAGTATGGTATCATAGAAAAAGCGCGGAAAGAGAGGCGATGACATATGATCCGCATTGAGATCCCCGGGCGGGAGACCCTTGCCATTGAGCATGTTGTGCTGGATTATAACGGTACCATCGCTGTGGACGGGCTGGTTTTAGACGAGCTCAAGCCCAGATTGCAGGCGCTTTTGAAAGAAGTATCCGTCACCGTGCTCACCGCCGATACTTACGGCACTGTCCGTGCGGAGTGCGAGCCGCTGGGCCTTGCGGTGGAGACCTTCCCCAGAGAAGGCGCGGCGGCATGCAAGGCGGAGATCGTAAAACGGCTTCGGGGCGGCAGAGCCTGCTTTGGAAACGGTTTTAACGATATGGCGATGTTTGACGAGGCGGAGCTTTCCGTTGCCATTATGGAGGCGGAGGGTGTTTGCGCCGCGTTGCTTACCCATGCCGATGTGGTGGTCCGCTCCGCCGCGGAGGCGCTGGATCTTCTTTTAAAACCCGACCGCCTGCGCGCTACTCTGCGCACATGATATGATTAAGGAGAATGAAAAGTATGGCAGTTCTCGCTCACCTTCAGCCTCAGGAAGTATTTGCTTATTTTGAAGAGCTTTGCGCTATCCCCCACGGCAGCGGCAACACCACTGCCATTGCCGATCATCTGGTTGCCTTTGCCAAGGCCCACGGTCTTGAGCATTACCGTGATGCCCTCAACAATGTGATCATCATCAAGGAAGCTACCCCCGGTTACGAAAATGCCGAACCCGTCATCATTCAGGGTCATACCGATATGGTCTGCGAAAAGACGGCGGAATGCACCAAGGACATGGCCAAAGAAGGCCTTGATCTGGTGGTGGACGGGGATACCGTTTATGCCGAAGGCACTACCCTCGGCGGGGATGACGGCATTGCCGTGGCAATGGGCATGGCGATCCTTGCCTCCAAGGAGCTGTGCCACCCCAGAGTGGAAGTGGTCCTCACCGTAGATGAAGAAACCGGTATGGACGGCGCCAGAGGTCTGGATGTATCCCCCCTCAAGGGCCGCCGCATGCTGAATATCGACTCCGAAGTGGAAGGTATTTTTACCGTCAGCTGTGCCGGCGGCAGTTTTGTGGAATGCACCTTGAAGGTGGATCGC
>JAFQLA010000098.1 GCA_017396725.1 Oscillospiraceae bacterium | reverse complement strand
CGCAAAGGTGCAGAGCCACGCGCAGGCGAGATGAAATTTGCGGCGAAAGGCTGCCGCTTCGGCGCAAGGGGAACCCTGCCGCCGGAAGCCCAGCTCAAAGCCGGTGATCAGCGCGGCCTGCAGCACGGTGCAGCTGAGGATGCCGAAAAATCCCGCGCCACGGAACCAGCTGAAAAGGGAGAGAATGAACGAGAAGGCAAGCAGCGTGGTCATCACAAGGAAAGCGTTTTCCCGATTGCGGCGGGCGTCCATGCTGCTTTGCACTTTTTTGACCGCGGGGATCTCTTCGTCCCGTTCGATCTCATCCCGCAGAAGGTAGTCTGCGGAAACATTGAAAAGGCGGCTGATCTCCAAAAGATTGGGGGAATCGGGCATAGCCGTTCCCATTTCCCAACGGGAGACTGCCTGACGGGATACATTCAGTTTTTCAGCCAGTTCTTCCTGAGAAAGAGCGGCAGATTTTCGAAGGGAAAGAAGTTTTTCGGCAAAAGTCATGATAGATACCTCCTGAGTTTGGTTGGCTGCATGGTATCATTACTGCGGGGAAAAGACTACCACGCTGACTTTACAATGCCGCAACTTCGTGCAACATCCCTATTTTACTCCAAAGAGAGAAAAAGAGCAATCCCTGCTCTTGCAGGATGAAAAACGCATAAAACGGGCGGTTTTTGCAAGGATTCTACTGCGGGTAGAGAGATATTTCTTTTATTCTACTATGCGGATAAAGAAAGTTCGGCCTGAGAAACAGTTGTGGAGTGCAAGATCAAAGACGGCAGTTTATAATAGAAACTGTAAATCATGGCTGTTTTCGGTCAAAGGAGCAAAAACATGGATATCAATGCAATCAAAATCGTGATGGACTCTTCGGCAGATCTTTTGAGCATGGATGGCGTCAGCTATGCCAGCGCGCCGCTGAAGATCATCACCGCCAATAAAGAATATGTGGATGATGCCGCACTGGATGTTCCCGCTATGGTGGAAAGCCTTTTGCAGTATACCGGCAAATCCTCTACTGCCTGCCCGGCTCCCGGTGACTGGACAGAGGCTTTCGGAGATGCGGAAAATATTTTTGCGCTGACCATCACCAGCAACCTCTCCGGCTCTTACAATGCAGCCTGCATTGCAGCCCGGGATTATGAGGTGACCCATCCCGGTCGCCGTGCCTTCGTGCTCGATACCCTTACCACGGGGCCGGAAATGGCGCTTCTTGCTGAAAAGATCGTGGAGTGTGTGAAAGAGGGCATGGAGTTTGACGAGGTCTGCCGCGCGGTGGAGGAATACCGCAAGAAGACTACGGCACTGATTTTCGTGGTGGAGAGCATGCAGAATCTTGCAAACAACGGCCGTGTCAGCCGTATCGTTGCCAAGGCGGCAGGCATTTTGGGTATCCGCGCCATCGGCTGTGCCAGCGTGCGGGGCGATCTGGAAATGATCGATAAGGCCCGCGGCAGCCGCCGCACGATCCCCGCTATTGTGAATAATATGAAGAAGTTGGGTTATTGCGGCGGCAAGGTTCGCATTACCCATGTGGTGAATCCCGGTGCTGCCGTTGCGTTGAAGGAGCTTATCTGCAGCGAGTTTGGCGATGTGGTGGAGGATGTGTATCCCGCCCGCGGCCTTTGCAGTTTCTACGCGGAGAAAGGCGGCCTTCTCATCGGTTTTGAGCGGGTGAAAAAGTAAAAAAATAAAAACCGCAGGAACTTTGGTTCCTGCGGTTTAATTTATGCGAAAAGTTCGGTGGAGAGATAGCGGTCGCCTGTGTCGGGCAGCAGAACAACGATAGACTTGCCGATATTTTCTTCTTTTTGCGCCAGGGTAATGGCGGCAGATAAGGCTGCGCCGGAGGAGATGCCGCAGAGAACGCCTTCCTTTTTGGCAAGGAGACGGGCGGCGGCAAAAGCATCTTCAGTGGTAACGGTCACCACAGAATCGCACACGGAGGGATCCAGCACCGCGGGAACAAAGCCTGCGCCAATGCCCTGCAGTTTGTGGGCGCCTGCCATGCCGCCGGAGAGAACAGGGGAATCCGCAGGTTCCACGGCAATGATTTTAACGGCGGATTTCTTCTCTTTGAGATAGCGGCCCACACCGGTAACGGTGCCGCCGGTTCCCACACCGGCAACGAAAAGATCCACCTCACCGTCGGTGTCGGCAAAAATCTCAGGGCCGGTGGTTTTATAGTGGGCTGCGGCGTTGGCGGGATTGGCGAACTGGTCGGGGATAAAGCTTTTGGGGAACGCCGCGGCAAGCTCTTCTGCCTTGGCGATAGCGCCCTTCATGCCGAGCTTGCCGTCAGAGAGGACCACTTCCGCGCCGTAGGCTGCCATCAGCTTGCGGCGCTCGATGCTCATGGTGTCGGGCATGACGATCATGGTGCGATAGCCGCGGCCGGCAGCAACGGCGGCAAGGCCGATGCCGGTATTGCCGCTGGTGGGTTCAATGATCACAGTATCGGGGGTCAGTTTGCCGTCTTCCTCTGCGGCACGGATCATTTCCAGAGCGGCGCGGTCCTTGACGGAGCCTGCGGGGTTGAGAAACTCCAGCTTAGCGAGAATGGAGGCTTTGAGAGAAAGCTCTTTTTCGATATGGGAGAGTCGGAGCAGCGGCGTGCCGCCGATGAGTTCTTCAAAAGAGGAGCGGATAGCAGCCATGAAGAGACCCCCTTTAAAAAATTTTCTCCATTTT
>JAFQLA010000097.1 GCA_017396725.1 Oscillospiraceae bacterium | reverse complement strand
GTCTTTCTGTTATCGGATATGCTTCGCTTTTCCTGTACAACCACTTTTACCATTTTTGCAATATGCACAAAAATATCTCCCATTTAAATTATCTGCTGCCGAGCCACAATTCCCCTCCATCCCGATATAGCAAAAGCCAGAAACCAGACCCCTGCCGTTGACAAGCAAAAAGGAGAAAGGCATATCTCAACCTCTTTGCTGTAATCATTTTGATTTACTCCAAGCACTTTTTCTGCCGCATCTTACTTAAGATCAGCAGCCTCTCTTATCCCGCCCTTATTCCCTCGTAGTATTGCATATAATTCCGTTCCACTTTTGTTGTTTTTGCCGAATTTTAGCATAGTTGCAAAAAGTCCTATTGACTTTAGTTCCTAAAGGTACTATTATTGCCTTATTCAAAGAGGGAATTTGTGCATCTTTCGCATTAAATTCAGTAAAACGGGATATCCGGAATCTTTTCTCGCTTGTCGTACTTTGGCATGATGAAGAAATCAGGCAGCACATATGCGCTGTGCGAATATGTGTGTTGTGCCGCACCGGTGATCAGGATTCCTCGAAAGACGAATTTACAATTTAATAACCGTTGTTTTGTTTGAAATGACACAGGGGGTGGGAGCTTCATATTCCACATCTCAGTGTCATTTTGTTTTTTTCTTTTCTCATTAAAGGAGTATTTTATGGAAAGATTCGTATTACATGTCAATGGCGAAGAGGTAGAAGTCTTCGCCGAAAAGAACAAAACCTTGCTCAATGTCCTGCGTGAAGATCTGCACCTCACCGGCGCGAAGTGCGGCTGCTCCACCGGCGACTGCGGCGCCTGCAAGATCATTTTCGACGGCGAAGCCAAGAACTCCTGCCTCATTCAGGTGGGCAAGGCAGAAGGCCACGAGATCGTCACCATCGAGGGTCTCTCCCACGGCGAAGAGCTGCACCCCGTGCAGACCGCTTTCATCGAATGCGGCGCTGTGCAGTGCGGTTACTGCACCCCCGGCATGGTCATCTCGGCTGTGGCCCTGCTGAACAAGAACCTCAACCCCACCCGGGATGAGATCGCTCAGGCTCTGAGCAACAATCTCTGCCGCTGCACCGGTTATGTCAAGATCATTGACGCCATCGAGCTGGCAGCCAAGCGCATGAGAGGGGAGGCTTAATTATGAGCAAAGCAATGGATATCATCGGCACTCGCATCCCGGTACAGGATGCACAGATGAAGGTCACCGGCCGCACCGAGTATATCGCGGATATGACTCTGCCCCGCATGCTGACCTCCAAGATGCTCTATTCCACCAAGCCCCACGCACGCATCGTGGATATCGACACCACCGAGGCGGAAAAGGTGCCCGGCGTAAAGGCCATCATCACCTATAAGAATTCCCCCGATCATTTCTTCAACTCCAACGGTGAAGATATCGACCACATGAAGAACGAGCAGCTCTTCAACCGCACCGTCCGCTACATCGGCGACCGTATCGCCGCCGTAGCCGCAGTGGATGAAAAGGCCTGCAACGCAGCCCTCAAGCTCATCAAGGTTGAATATGAAGATCTTCCCGCCATCTTCGATGTGGAAGAAGCTTTCAAGCCCGATGCTCTGCCCCTGCACGAAGGCGGCAACATCCTCACCGAAGTCAAGAACTCCTGCGGCGATGTAGATGCTGCCTTTGACGGCTGCGATTATGTTATCGAAGACCGTTACGAGACCCAGCCCATCCACCACGCCGCCATCGAGACCCACGGCGCCATCTCCGACTGGACGCCTGACGGTCACCTCACCGTATACACTCCCTGCCAGGACTGCTTCCATATGCGCCAGAACCTCTCCGAGCTCTTCGGTCTTCCCATGAGCAAGGTCCGCGTGGCCACCACCCTGATGGGCGGCGCATTCGGCGGCAAGATCGACATGGAAAGCGAAGCCGTCACCGCATGGCTCTCCAAGCTCACCGGCCGTCCCGTGAAGATGATCTGGAACCGCAAGGAATCCATCATCTCCGCCCGTACCCGTCACGCAGCCGTTATCTATGTCAAGACCGGCTTCATGAAGGACGGTACCATCATCGCTCAGGACATCAAGGCCCTCTTCAACGCCGGCGCATACGCCACCGGTTCCAACTCCATCGTCTGGGCGTCCTGCGGTAAGGTGTTCAAGATCTCCAAGATCCCCAACATCCGCTACACCGGCTATCCCGTTATGACCAACTCCCCCGTAGCCTGCGCAATGCGCGGCTTCGGCGGTCCTCAGGTATTCTTCGCTCTGCAGCGTCAGTACAACAAGATCGCCAAGATGCTGGGCCTCGACATGGTGGACATCCAGCGCAAGAACCTGGTAGATCCCGACGATATCGACCCCCGCTTCGGCGCTCCCCACGGCAACGCGCACGCCAAGGAATGCCTGGAAAAGGGTATCGAAATGTTCGACTGGTTCGCTGAAGAAGAAGCCTGCAAGAATCAGGATCTTAGCGGCGACACCCGCATCGGCGTAGGCATGTCCGTTGCCTGCCACGGCTCCGGTATGTTCGGCGCCCACCCCGACCTCTCCTGCGTTGGCCTCAAGACCAATCTGGACGGTACTCTCGTTATGTTCTCCCCCTGCCAGGATATGGGCAACGGCGCCATCACCACCCAGAAGCAGTTCGTCAGCTCCGTCACCGGTATCTCCTTGGATAACATCCGCACCGTCACCGGCGATACCGACGCTACCTGCTACGACTTCGGCTGCTACGGTTCCCGCGGTACTTATGTATCCGGTATGGCTGCCATCAAGGCTGCCCGCCAGATGAAGGAAGAACTGGTGAAGGAAGCCGCCGCTCTTCTGGAAGTAGATCCCGAAACCGTAGAGCTGCATGATGACCGCGCATGGTCCGGCGACAAGAGCGCCTCCATGGCAGAAGTTATCTGGTATGCCCGCAACACCACCCAGCGTGAACTCTCCGTCTTCACCTCCCACGGCTCTGAAGCCTGCCCCATCCCCTACGGCGCACACTTCGCCAAGGTGGAAGTCAACATCAAGACCGGCGAGACCAAGGTCCTCAAGTATGTAGCCGTTCACGATGTGGGTAAGATCATCAACCCCATGGGTCTGGAAGGTCAGATGGAAGGCGCTATCATGATGGGTATGGGTCAGGCTCTCATCGAAACCTGCGAAGTGGACGATAAGGGCGTTGTGAAGAACAACAACTTCCGTTCCTACAAGATCATGAAGTCCACCGATCTTCCCAAGGAGATCAAGCTGGCCTTCATCGAAGGCGAAGCTCCCATCGCTCCCTATGGCGCAAAGTCCATCGGCGAATGCTCCGTGGTTCCCACTCTGGGCGCACTGGGCAACGCTGTGGCCAACGCTCTGGATGTGGAAGCCAACCGTCTGCCTCTCAATCCCCAGCGCATCCTCTCCCTCCTTGCCGACAAGCAGTAAGGCAATCCCTTTTCGATTTTGAAGAAGCGCGCCTGCCGGCGCGGGTGCGTTTCTTTAAAATATATATTTAATTCGTTCACAAATTTTTGAAAGGACGCGTGAAAATTATGAAAGTTAAGATCCTCGGTATCTCCGGCAGCCACAGAGATGGCGCTACCAACTACTGCGTACAGCAGGCTCTGAAGGCAGCAGAAGAAATCTCCCCCTGCATCGAAACCGAATTCGTCTCCCTGCGCGGCAAGAAGATCAGCCACTGCGTACACTGCAACGCATGTCTGAAGAACTCCTGCCCCTGCATCATCAAGGACGATTTCCAGGAAGTATATGAAAAGTTCCTGGAAGCTGATGCTTACATCATTGGTACCCCCGTATACCAGGCATCCGCTACTCCCCTGCTGCAGGACTTCTTCTCCCGCATCCGTCCCACCGGCCTTGCTTATCCCGGCCTGATCGCTAACCGTGTTGGCGGCGCTATCGCTACCGGCGGTACCCGTAACGGCGGCCAGGAATTCGCAAACCTGGTTATCCAGAACTTCTATGCTACCTTCGAAATCCTCTTCACCGCTGGCCCCATGGGCAACTACTCCGGCGCTGTTGTATGGAGCAAGGACATGAAGGCTGAAGGCGCTGCTGCAGACGAAATGGGCATGGGCCGCGTTCTGGGTCTGGGCCGCCGCATCGCTGAAGTTGCTATGATCCTCAAGGCTGGTAAGGAAGCTATGGCTGCTGAAGGCGTAGAATTCGACAAGGTCAACAAGCTTTGGGTTGACAAGAAGGACGATATCGACGCTGGCGTTCTCTAAGCCGAACAATTTCGCATAATCCCCTTTTCATTCCTAACTGTCATATCCCGGGGAGGGGGAGCCTTCCCCGGTTATGAAAAATTCATTTCCTCAAAAAAATTTATTGGAGGCACAAAAATGAAAAAGTTACTTTCCCTGCTCCTGGCTCTCGTAATGGTTCTGTCCCTGGTCGCTTGCGGCGGCGGTGCTGCTGAAGACGAAGGCGCTGCTGACGGCGAAGCTGCTACCGACGGTGAAGGCACCGGCGAAGGCACTGGCGAAGCTTCTGACATGAAGATCCTGATCTCCGTTGGTACCGGCGGTCTGGGTGATGGCGGCCACAACGACAGCGCATACGCTGGCGCTCTGAAGGCTGCTGAAGAGTTCGGCTTCGAACTGGAAGCTTATGAACCCAAGTCCATCTCCGAAGCTGAAGTTCAGCTGCTGGCTTGCGCTGAAGAAGGCACCTATGACCTGATCCTCGGCATCGGTTACGACAACGCTTCCGCTGTTGAAAAGGCTGCTGAAGCATTCCCCGATCAGAAGTTCTGCATCTATCAGGCTATCTCCGCTCAGCCCAACGTTCTGAGCTCCAACCAGGCTATTGAAGACACCGGCTTCATCGTTGGTGCAATGGTTGCTAAGCTCATCGCTGAAGGCGCTCTGGCTGGCGTTGATTCTTCCTGCCACACCCTGGGTCTGGTTATCGCTATGTCTTCCGGCGAAATCAACAAGCAGGTTTACGCTATGATCGCTGGCGGCCGCACTGTTGACCCCGAATTCGACGTAGTTGTTAACGAAATCGGCTCCTGGTCCGACACCGCTAAGGCTAAGGAACTGGCTACCGCTCTGTATGAAAAGGGCTGCAAGGTTATCACCCACTATGCTGGCGCTGCTGGCGACGGCATCTTCGAAGCTGCTAAGGAAATCGGCTTCTATGTAGTTGGTGCAAACGGCAACCAGAACGCTATGTATGAAAACACCATCTGCTCCAATGCCGAAAACATGGAAGCTGTTATCTATAAGGCAGTTGCTGCCTGCGTAGACGGCACCTTCGAAGGCGGCGAAGTTCGCTACGGCCTGGCTGACGATGCAGTGTACATCACCTATGAAGGTTCTTCCTTCGAAATGCCCGCAGCTGTTCAGGAATATGTTGACGATATCTCCGCCAAGATCATTGACGGCACCATCGTTCCTCCTGTAACTGAAGAAGAACTGGCTGCATTCTCCCTGTAATGTAAGTTTCTTTATTCCGGGGCTCCCAAACGGGAGCCCCGGGGTAACCCTTAAATGTATCCCGCAATTCCCTCCCTACATACCCTCGTCCTATGGAAATAGGTTATCCTTAAGAAGGAGAGAGATACTCTAATGAGTCAGGAAAAGAAAGTAGCAGTCGAGCTGCAGCATATTACCAAGCGTTTTGGCACTTTCGTGGCCAATAACGATGTGTCCATCAAAGTTCACTACGGTGAAGTTCTGGGCCTGCTTGGCGAAAACGGCGCCGGCAAGTCCACTCTTATGAATGTTCTTTACGGCATGCTCAAGCCCGATGAAGGCAAGATCCTCATCAACGGCGAAGAGCGCAACATCCGCGGCCCTCAGGATGCCATGAGTCTTGGTATTCAGATGGTCCATCAGCACTTCATGCTGGCCATGCAGTACACCGCATGGGAAAATGTAGTTTTGGGCAACGAACCCAAAAAGGGTCCCTTCCTTGATATCGGCCAGTCCAAGCAGGCCGTTATCGATGCGGCTGCGCTTTGCGGCTTCAAGATCGACCCCAGCGAAGTGGTTGAAAAGATGCCCATCGCTACCCGTCAGAAATTGGAAATTGTCCGCGCACTGTATCGCAAGTGCGATGTTTTGATACTGGATGAACCCACCGCCGTTCTTTCCGTTCAGGAATCCGAAGAACTGCTCAACATCATCCGCAAACTCCGCGACGAAGGCAAGGCTATCATCATTATCACCCATAAGCTCCGCGAAGCTATGGAGATCTGCGACAATGTAGCCGTTCTCCGTCAGGGCAACATGGTGGAAACCGCATCCATCAAGGATATGGATACCGCCAAGCTGGCCACCGCCATGGTAGGCCGCCCCGTTCTTTTCGAACTGCCCGACCGCAATGAAATGCCCGCTGAACCCTCCCTGGTGATGGAAAACGTTTCCACCGGTACTGCCAAGAGCAACCTCAAGGATGTTAACATCACCATCAACAAGGGCGAGATCTACGGTATCGCCGGCGTAGAAGGCAACGGCCAGCGCGACCTGGTCCGCGCTTTGGCAGGTCTTGCCAAGCTCTCCAACGGCAAGATCACCCTCAACGAAAATGTCATCTCCGGCCAGAGCGCTGAAAAGCTGGTAAGCAAGGTAGCTCACATCTCCGAGGACCGCCACGCTCAGGGTTACATCAACTCCTTCTCCGTTCTGGAGAACGTGATGCTGGGCCGCCAGAAGGAAAAAACCTTCCGCAAGGGTCTTTTGGTGGATAAAAAGGCACTTAAGGACAAGGCCGAAGAGATCGTCCGTGACTTCAATGTCCGCGTTCCTTCCATCTATGTAGCAGCCGGCAGTCTCTCCGGCGGCAACCAGCAGAAGCTGCTTGTTGGCCGTGAATTCACCAAGCCCGGTATCGAGCTGGTCATCGCCGAGCATCCCAGCCGCGGCCTTGACATTGCCTCTTCCGAGTATGTACAGCGCTGTCTCGTAGATATGCGCAACCAGGGCAAGTGCGTGATCCTCATCACCGCCGACCTGGATGAGCTCCTCTCCGTCTCCGACCGCATCGGCGTTATGTATGAAGGCCGCATCGTGGCCGAAGGCAGCACCGAGGACTTCCCGCCCCGTAAGCTGGGCATGTATATGACCACCGGAAAGGGGGATGAGGAATAATGGCAAGCAATAAGTTTTCCGTTTTCAAAGGTCCTGAGAAGGAATCCCTTCCCAAGCGTCTTTTGACCGCGCTCATCAATTCTCCTCTGGCCTCCTTCATCATGGCCATCATCATCGGTGGTATCTTCATCCAGATTATCGGCTATAACGCCTTCAAGACCTACGGTTCTTTGTTTGTTGGCGCTTTCTCCGACTGGAGCAAGATCGTGGTTACTCTCGCACAGATGACCCCCGTAATGTTCACCGGTCTTTCCTACACCATCGCATACCGCGCAGGTCTTCTGAACCTGGGTATGGAAGGTCAGCTCCTGATGGGCGCTATGACCGCCGCTGTTGTGGGTCAGTATGTGAACGTTCTCGGCCCCGTGGGCGCTCTGGTGGCAGCTGCCATCGCCGGCGGTATCGTGGCCGCTATCCCCGCCCTTCTGAAGCGTTTCCTCAATAGTAATGAAATGCTCATCTCCCTGATGCTTAACTACGTGGTCACCCTTTTCACCGGTTACCTCGTAAACTATGTGGTGATGGACCCCAACAACATCACCCCCACTACTGCCCCTGTTAAAGAGTGGGCAGAGCTTCCCAAGCTGGTTGCCGGCACGCAGCTTAATGCAGGCTGGCTCATCGCTGTGGCTATCGCCCTTGTAATGTGGTACTTCCTGTACTACACCGGCCCCGGCTACATGCTCCGCGCTACCGGTACCAACCTCAGCGCTTCCGCCTTCAAGGGCATCAACGTCAAGACCTATTCCGTTGGCGCTTTCATCGTTGCCGGTATGATCGCCGGTGTGGGCGGCGCCGTTCAGGTTCTGGGCGTACACGGCAACTTCATTCAGGGTATGTCCCCCGGTTACGGTTGGGACGGTATGTCCGCAGCGCTGCTGGGCGGCTGCGAACCTATTGGCACGATTCTTGGCTCTCTGGTCTTCGGCGCAATGCGTGCCGGCGGCATCTACATGGCCCGTGTCACCGATACGCCCTCTGACTTCATCTATGTCATTGAAGGCGTTCTGATGCTCTTCATCGCCACTCCCGCCATCCTTCGTAAGATGCTGGGCGACGGCAAGGGCAAGAAAGTAAAGAAGGGGGCATAAAGTATGGATCTTTTTGAACTGATTTTTAACGCAAATACCATCTCCGCCACCTTCCGTATGGCAGTTTCCGTGGCATTTGCTTCTCTTGGCACCGTGTTTGTAACCCGCTCCGGCGTTATGCTCATGGGTCAGGAAGGTATCATGCTCATCACCGGTCTTGCCGGTGCAGCAGCTTCCTTCTTCCTGGATAATGTATATCTGGGCTTGCTGGTAGCTGTGATCGTGGGCGCTGTATTTGGCGCAGTGTATGCGTTCTTCTCCGTTTCCAACCGCGGTAACGACGTTATCATCGGTCTGGGTATGAACTTCTTCGGCCTCGGCCTTACGGCAGTTCTCATCAAGGCCTTCTGGGGTTATCAGGGTTCTTCCCCCAACGTTCCCGGTATTTATAACTTCATGACCGCTATGGAAGCTGAATCCGGCGGTGCCCTCACCAAGATCTTCGGCACCCAGAACATCCTCTTTGTGATGCTCTTCATTCTGGCCATTATCACCTGGGTCATTCTTTACCGCACTCCCGCAGGTCTCCGCATCCGCTTCACCGGCGAACTGCCCGTAGCAGTGGAAGCTGCAGGCTCCAGCGCAGCAAGACTGCGTTACATCAGCCTCATCATCGGCGGCGCTCTGCTGGCTTTGGCAGGCTCCACCGTGGTCCTCGGTCAGGTAAAGATGTTCAGCCGCGATATGATGAACGGCCGCGGTTATGTAGGTCTCGCTATGTGCGCGCTGGGCCGCTATCATCCTGTGGGCGCCCTGGTAGGCTCCATCCTCTACGGTTTCACCGACGCGCTGCAGATCCGTCTGCAGGGCGAGGAGATCCCCGCACAGTTCGTGCAGATGATCCCCTACCTCTTCACCATCGTGGTCATCGCCCTCTCCGGCAACGGCAAGGCACCCGCTGCTATGGGTAAGCCTCTGCCCGAAAAGAATTAAGAGCGCACAGCTTTTTCATACTCCTTATGAAGCAATAGGGACGCAGCCCTCATCTGCGTCCCTGCTGCTTCCCCTCCCTGGCAGTTGCTTTCCATTGACGGACTACAGGTATTCCCTATTGTGAAGGCAACATAATTTTCCGGTATATATGTAGGTAGTATGAATACACCTGCATGTGTATAAACATAAAATATAGAAAGGTATGGTACTCAAATGAAAAAGTTACTTTCCCTGCTCCTGGCTCTCGTGATGGTTCTGTCCCTGGTCGCCTGCGGCGGCGGCGCTGCTGAAGACGAAGGCGCTGCTGACGGCGAAGCTGCTACCGACGGCGAAGGCACCGCTGACGGTGAAGGCACTGCTGCAAGCGATCTGAAGGTTGCTATCATCTTCCCCGGCACCATCAATGATAAGGGCTGGACCTTCTCCGCATATGAAGGCCTCCTCGCAATCGAAGAATCCTATGGTTGCGAAACCAGCTATGTGGAATCCACTCCCGTTACCAACGCTGAAGAAGCTTTCCGCAACTATGCTAACTCCGGCTACAACGTAATCTTCGGCCACGGCTCCGAATATTATGATGCTGCAGCTATCGTTGCAGAAGACTTCCCCGAAGTTTCCTTCATCGTAACTTCCACCGACTTCTCCAACGGCTCTAACCTGGCATCCGTCAACACCCTTCCCACTCAGATGGGCTTCATCGCAGGTGTTGCTGCCGCTTACGCTACTGAATCCAAGATCGTTGGCGCTATCGGCTCCGTTCCCTTCGTTTCCATCATTGACGCTCTGAACGGTTATATCGCAGGCGTTAAGTCCGTTGACCCCAGCATCACCGTTCTCACCAACATGACCGGTGACGATACCGATACCGTTAAGACCCACGAAGTAGCTCTTGCTATGATGGAACAGGGCGCTGACGTTATCATGAACGACGCTAACGCTGCCGGCCAGGGCGTTATCGAAGCCTGCAACGAAACCGGCTGCCTCTACATCGCCTGCATCGCTGACCACAGCGAACTGGCTCCCGAAACCTGCATCCTCAGCTCCTGCAACGCCCTCAGCGCTGCTATGGACTATGTTGTAGGCAAGGTAGTTGACGGTTCCTTCACCGGTCAGTTCTATCCCCTGGGCTGCGAAGCTAACGCTGTTTACTATGTTGTAAATGAACCCGTTTGGAACGCCGCTCTCAGCGCTGAAGGCCAGGCTGCAGTACAGGCTGCATTCGATGACTTCGCTGCTAATCCCGGTGCTGAATATGTTGACAACCTGATCGCAAGCCTCGTTCCCGCTGAAGAAATGGTAGTCTAAGTTATTTCCTGACTTAAAATGATTTGGTTGATAGAATGAGTGCCTATTAACCATTTGTATCCTCAACGTAAGAGCGGTGCAGCATGAATTCATGTTGCACCGCTCTTGTTTTTAAAACTCAATAGGTCTGCAAAGATTTTAAAGATCTTAATATCGCCAGGAAATTATATACCCGAAATCAGGAGAGCATCATCTTGTTAAGAGAAGATATCCATTTTGCCCGTGAGTAAGCAAATTGCCGCAAAAGTAACTATGCGTTTATATACCGGTGATAAAAACGTTTTTCCTTTTCCCTCCTTTTCACTGCCAAGGGCGGCAAAAACGGCAAAGGAACGGAGCCTATACCGGGTATCTCATTTCATTGTAAACAAGACACAAAGAAAAGCAGACTTTCAAGCCTGCTTTTTCTCCTCTCCCATCATACTGTAAAGCGCCGCAAAGGCATCATGGATACCGCCCACCGCGTCAATGAGCCCCAGTTCTACTGCTTCTTCCCCATAGAGCACGCTTCCTACATCAGCGGAAAGCTCATCGGTGCTGAGCAGCAGCTTGAAAAACTGCTCTTCCCTCAGGCGGGAATTCCGCGCCACAAAGCCGGCAATCTGCTTTTGCAGCCGCTCAAAATAGCGGTAGGTCTGGGGCGCGATGATCATGGTGCCGCTGGTGCGGACAGGATGCACCGTCATGGATGCCGAAGGCACAATGAAGCTCTTTTTCGCCGATACTGCCAGTGGGACACCGATGGAGTGCCCGCCGCCCAACACCAGTGATACGGTGGGTTTTCGCATGCCCGCGATGAGCTCTGCAATACCAAGCCCCGCTTCAATATCACCGCCCACAGTATTGAGCAGGAGCAGCAACCCATCCACCTCATCACTTTCCTCCAGCGCCGCAAGAAGCGGCATCACATGCTCATATTTCGTGGTCTTGGCATTTTGAGAGAGCAGCGAATGCCCCTCGATCTGCCCCACAACGGTAAGGCAATGCACCGTGCCGCGAGCGCTTCGCACCACAGTAGAACCCATATCCACAATGGGCTGGATGGGCGTATCTCCCGGTTTTGCTTCATTTTCTTCCGCTGAAGCGGTAACTTTGGTTTCCCCTGCCATATCGAGTCCCTCCTTTTTCCTTAGGGTCTGCAATCTGGCAAAAAAAATACAAAAAGCCGATGTCTTAAAGACATCGGCTTTCTTTTTTACTTTTTAAAGCTATCACGGATAGCGATCGCTTTTTCACAATCTCCGCTTAAGAGATCCAGCAGCGCCCTTGCCGTAACACGAGCCGGCAGCACATAGGCTTCCACTTCATTTTCCACGCGGAAATTGGCGTTATGAAGGTCACCGTAAAATCCGCCGTATACCACCTGCGCGGTGGGGATCTTCTGGGAAACGTCGCCCAGATCGTTGGAGAAATAGTCATGAGGCCGCATCACAGCAGACTTCCCGGTCAATGCCGCCGCATTTTCACAAATAAGATCTGCCAGTTTCTGATCCGCAACATAGGGCAGATACTGATCCTGCATGCGGATCTCCAGCTCACAGCCGATCACACCTGCGGCACCTTTTGCCGCACTGTGGATCCGCTCCGTAAGACTTTCCAGATACTCCATGCTCTTGGTAGCAACGATCACTTCCAGCACGGCAAGGTCGGGTACATTGCCCACGCTGTGGCCGCCCTCAGTGATAATGTAAGAAACACGGGTCCCTTCTTCGGGCGGAAACGCCTCGCGCAAAGCATTGATAGCATTGATGGTATTCACCGCGGCATTGAGAGCGTTGATGCCCTTTTCGGGACAAACCGTGCTGTGAGCCGTGCGGCCGCGGAAAATATATTCCATGCTCTTAAGACCGTGGCAGGAAGAATTCACCATAACGCGGTCTACATCATCTTCCGAATTTTCCAGTGCGTGGGAACCGATAAGCACATCAATGTCATCGAAAAGGCCAAGGCGCAGCATTTCAAACTTGCCGCAGTTGGTTTCGATGATACCTGCCGCCTTTTTCTCTTCAAGAATGCTGACAGGCACCACCTCTTCAGCCGGCACGGCAATGAGAGAAATATCGCCGTTGAGTTCTTCCATCACGCCCGTTTTCACCAGCGCTTCCGTTACAGCAAGAAGAGCATTGATCTGGATATTATGGCCACAGGCGTGAGAAACACCCGTTTGGGGATCAGCGGAAGCATTTTCGGGAGAATAGATGCCGTCCAACTCACCGAGATAGGCACAGTTAGCCTTATGATCCTTACCCTTCAGTGTAACCATGCGGCCTGTGCCGGCAAACTCCATTACACCTGTCAGACCCAGCTCGTCCCATTTTTTCTGTACGAAGGCGCTGGTTTTTTCCTCACAAAAACCCCATTCGGGGATCATCTGCAGCGCTTTGCCCTGAGCGATCAGTTCCTCCTGATGCGCGCAGAGATACGCGTCCACCTTTTCCATCAAATGCTTCATGCTCTCTCCTTTATTCCGCCTCGAAGAACACCTTCATAGCCTTGTAGGTCATATAGCAATCCAGTTTAGCAACCGTTTCAAAGGGCGCATGCATGGAAAGCACAGGAACACCGGCATCCAGAGTATCGATATTGCGCTTTGCCATAAATTTGGCTACCGTGCCGCCGCCGCCCATGTCGGTCTTGCCCAGCTCTGCCATCTGCCAGATCACACCGTTATCCTCAAAGAGCTTGCGGATGTAGCCAACCACTTCGGCAGAAGCATCCGATGCGCCGCCCTTACCGCCGGAACCGGTATACTTACAAAGACCGATACCGTAATTCACAAAAGCGCTGTTGCGCTTATCATAGACTTCGGAGAAATTGGGATCGTAAGCCGCCGTCACATCGGCAGACACGCAGAAGGAATTGGCAAAGCACTCCCGCAGAGAAACTCCCTGCGCCGCACAAAGCTCACCCATAAACTTTTCAAAAGCTTCCGACTGCATACCGGATACGCCTTCAGAGCCGATTTCTTCTTTATCGGCAAAGATGCACACCGCCGTCTTCCTGGGAGTCTCGGCATCAAAAAGCGCCGCAAGTTCAGCGTAGGCACATACACGGTCATCGTGACCGTAGGCGCCGATAAAGCTGCGGTCAAACCCGATGTCGCGAGCCTTGCCCGCCGGCACCACTTCCAGCTCGGCAGAAATGAAATCCTCTTCGGTAATGCCGTATTTTTCATTGAGCAGCACCAGCGTCTGGAGCTTCACACGACTCTTGCCCTCATCGTCGGCAAGCGGCACACCGCCCAAAAGCACATTGAGATTCTCGCTGGGAATCGCCTCGTTCAAAGGCTTCTTTCCCTGCTCACGGCCAAGGTGCGGCAGAAGATCATTGATCACAAACTGAGGGTCGCTTTCGTCTTTACCCATGCATACCTTCACCTTGGTACCATCCCGCAGCACCACAACGCCGTGAATCTCCAGAGGGATGGCCACCCACTGATATTTGCGGATGCCGCCGTAATGATGGGTCTTGAAATAAGACATCTCCGCCTCTTCATAAATCGCGCGGGGCTTGAGGTCAAGGCGGGGCGCATCGGTATGGGCAGCGCCGATATGGGCGCCCTTAGCCAAAGATTCCGTGCCGATGCGGGCCAGCATAATGCCTTTACCGCGGTTATTGCAGTAGATCTTGTCGCCGGGCTTTACTTCCATGCCGCTGACATATTCCACAAAGCCCTGCGCTTCAGCCAGCGCAATGCTGTAATCCACACATTCGCGCTCGGTTTTGCCTTCATCCAGAAAAGCCTTGTATCCACCGCAATAAGCTTCCATTGCAGCGCGGTCATCAGCGCTCACACGGTCATAACCGTTCTTGGGCTCATAAAAAAGCTTCTCACGCAGTTCCTTATTTTCAGCCATTTGCTTTCCTCCTTTGGATCTCTTCCCGCTCACAGCGAAGAAATTCTGCCGCCAACGCGGCAAATTCCTGCTCGGAGCCGCTGTTTTCGATAATCGCGTCACAGTAACGCCGATAGTATGCTTCATCCTTTTGAGCGGAAACGCGTTTTTTTGCCCGCTCACGGTCGATGCCATCCCGGGCCATGATCCGCTCAAGCCGGATCTCTTCGGGCGCTGTCACCGCAACGGTGCGGTCACAGAGCTTGGCAAGGCCGCTTTCCAAGAGATTGATGGCATCCAGCGCCACGATTTTCTTACCGCAGCGTGCCGCCTTTAAAAAAGCAGCTCTGGGCAGATGAGTAAAAATGATATCATTGAGCTTTGCCAGTTCCTTTGCATCGGCAAAAACTATATCTCCCAGTGCGGCTCTGTCCAGTTCTCCCTCCGCTGTAAAGGCCGTGGGAAAAGCAGTTTTCACCCCACGGTACAGATCGCCTTTCGCGGCAAGCTCTTCATAGTAAAGAGCATCGCAATCCACCACGAATCCGCCCATCTTTTCAATCTCACGAAGAAGTGTGGTCTTCCCCGCTCCCGTAAGACCCGTAATGCCGAAGATCTCTTTTTCTGCAAGGGCATCGGCATCGATCACCTGAAAGCCTGCCGCTTTCTTTAAACGGTTTCCCACCGCGAGACCAAGGCCCTTTTCATCGGGGCACTGGGCATAGATCGCCGTTACATCCGTATCGTCAAAGGCACGCAGAGCATCAAACACTCTCTGTGCCTGAGAGGCTTTATCTTCGCTTGCGCCAAGACTGCGCACCTCGAAGTCCGCAAAGCGGGGCAGATATTCTTCAAAGCAGATGATACCCGTCCCCTTGCAGGCAAGGGCTTCTACGATTTTAGCCGAGTTCTCTGCCCTACCCGTCACCACCGTCACAGGCGCCTTGGGCGCATAGTGACGGTATTTCATACCGGGGGCACGGGGCTTTTCCCCTTCATCCAAAAGGGATACCACCGCTTTATCCACACGGATCTCTCCCAGCACTTCCTCCAGCGCTTCCAGCGGCATCCCGCCGGGGCGCAGAAGATGGGGCGGCGTCACGGTGAGGTCGATAATAGTGGATTCTACACCGACAGCGCAGCTGCCGCCATCCACAATGCCCTGAATCTTCCCCTCCATATCCTCCCGGACATGCGCTGCCGTAGTGCAGCTGGGCCGACCGGAAAGATTGGCTGAGGGCGCCGCGATAGGCACATTGGCTTTTTTGATGATGGCCTCCGTCACCGCATGATCGGGGCAGCGGATGCCCACCGTATCGAGACCGCCGGTGGTACGCAAAGGCACGATTTCATTCCGGCGCAGGATCATGGTAAGCGGACCGGGCCAGAATTTTTCCGCAAGGCGATATGCGCTTTGGGGCACATCCCTGCAGTACCGCTCCAGCCAGGCCGTATCGTTGGGCACATGGATGATCAGCGGGTTATCCTGCGGGCGGCCCTTGGCTTCAAAAATGCGGCGCACCGCGTCCTCATTGAGGGCATTGGCGCCAAGGCCGTAAACCGTTTCCGTGGGAATGGCCAGCAAGCCGCCGGCGGCAATGATCTCCGCCGCGGCAGCAATTTCTTCTATCTGATTTTCGGGATCTGAAATATGAAAAACCTTGGTTTCCACGCTTTATCCTTCTTCCGAAACTCTCATTTTTTCTGCCTGCTCGGCAGTGGTCAGCGCATCGATGATCTCATCGATATCGCCGTTCATAATGGCCTCCAACTTATAAAGTGTGAGGCCAATGCGGTGATCCGTCACACGGCTCTGGGGATAATTGTAGGTGCGGATCTTCACACTGCGGTCGCCGCTGCCCACCTGACTTTTTCGCTGAGCGGAATACTCGCTGCTGATACGCTCCTGCTCGATCTCATAGAGCTTGGATGCCAGCATGCGCATGGCTTTGGCGCGGTTTTCAAACTGGCTTCTCTCCTGCTGACACTCCACCACAATCCCGCTGGGATGGTGGATAAGGCGCACGGCAGAGGAAGTCTTATTGACATGCTGGCCGCCGGCACCAGAGGAGCGGAACACCTGCATCTCA
The DNA here is from genome assembly GCA_017396725.1 of Oscillospiraceae bacterium. The sequence goes on along the minus strand of JAFQLA010000097.1, from coordinate 176 downwards.
ATGTCGTTTTCATTAATCTGTACATCCACCTCTTCCATTTCGGGAAGCACGGCAACCGTGGCAGCAGAGGTGTGGATGCGACCGCCTGTTTCCGTTTCAGGCACACGCTGCACACGGTGCACACCGCTTTCAAAATGCAGGCGGGAATAGGCACCCTCGCCGGCAATAGTAAAGCT
>JAFQLA010000096.1 GCA_017396725.1 Oscillospiraceae bacterium | reverse complement strand
CGGTGACCCCTCTTATGAAGATCTTATCGCGCAGGGCTATCTCACCGACGCCGTGCTCAACTATGTAGCGCTTCTGGGCTGGTCCCCCAAGGGCGAAAAGGCCGAGCAGGAGATCTTCTCCCTCAACGAGCTTGCCGAGTGCTTCGATATCTCCGGCATTTCCAAGTCCCCCGCTATCTTCGACCTCGTAAAGCTGGATCACTTCAACGCTCTCTATCTCCGCGCCCTGAGTGCAGAGGACTTTGCCAAGGTGGCTGAGCCCTATATCCGCAAGAGCGTTACCAACCCCGCTATCGATGCTGCCGCTGTGGCCGCCCTTCTGCAGGCCCGCTGCGAAAAGCTCACTGATATCCCCGAAAAGGTGGATTTCTTTGACGCGCTGCCTGAATACGATGTGGAATTTTTCACCAACAAGAAGTCCAAGACCGACTCTGCCGTGTCTCTCGATATGCTGCAGAAAGTCCTGCCCAAGTTTGAAGCCATCGAAAACTGGACTGTGGAAAACATCCACGATATGCTCATCTCCTTCGCAGCTGAGCTGGAGGTGAAGAACGCCACCTTGATGTGGCCCGTCCGCATTGCCGCAGCCGGCAAGCTGGTGACCCCCGGCGGCGCTGTGGAGATTTGCCACATTCTGGGTAAGGAAGAGACCCTGCGCCGTCTGCGCGTGGGCATGGAAAAGCTGCAGTAAGCATGAAGCGTTATTTTTCCCATATCAGCCGCTTCTTTAAAGAAGGTTACAGCGAAAGTGTGAAGACTACCGCCGCAGCTTTCTTCATCCTTGCTCTTGTGGGTTATCTTGCCGCCTTCCTCTTCCCCGATTTTACCAACGATTATGTAGAGCGCACCATTGCCATGCTCACCGAATCCGGTATCGTGGAAGAATCCGGCGCTATTTCCTTTGAGCTTGTTCTGGCAAACAATATTTCCGTTTGCTTTATGAGCGCGCTTTACGGATTCATCCCCTTTATTTATCTCTCAGCTTATCCGCTGGGTTCCAATGCGGCCCTTATGGGGCTTATGGCAGGCTACTATCAGCAAAACGGCATTTCTCTTTCCCTCTATGCCCTGAGCATCCTGCCTCACGGCATTATCGAGATCCCTGCCATGATCCTCACCTTTGCGCTGGGCCTTCAGCTCTGCCGCAATTTCACGCAGAACCTCAAAACAGAAAAAAAGCTGCCCGGCAACAATACCTCCAAGCAGCTGATCCTTGATTTTCTGCGGATCTTTTTCACTTTGATCCTTCCCCTCATCCTTGCTTCTGCCGCCCTTGAGGTGTATGTCACACCACAGGTCGTGGCTGCAGCAATGTAAAGTCTATACATTTTACACCGCACACGCGGAAAGGAGTTGTTTCACATGAGCGACAAGTTTGTCTCCGTCCCCGAGATCTTCAGCAGCATGGTTTTCAACGAATCTGCCATGCAGCAACGCCTCAGTGCCGAAGTCTATGTTTCCTGGAAACAATGCATCGCGGACGGAACTCCTCTGCCCACCGATATCGCCCATGAGATCGCGGACGCCATGAAGAACTGGGCTATCGAACATGGCGCGACCCATTTTACCCACTGGTTCCAGCCCATGACCGGCTGCACCGCCGAAAAGCACGATAGCTTCATCACTCCCATCACCAAAGACCGCGTCAGCATGGCCCTTTCCGGCAGCGAACTTTCCCGTGGTGAAACGGATGCTTCCAGCTTCCCCTCCGGCGGCCTGCGCGCCACCTTTGAAGCCCGCGGCTACACCGCATGGGACCCCACTTCCTACGCCTTCATTAAGGACAGTACCCTTTATATCCCCACCGTTTTCTGCTCTTACAGCGGCGAAGCGCTGGACAATAAAACGCCCCTCCTCCGCTCCATTGACGCCGTCAGCAAGCAGGCAGTGCGTATCCTGCGCCTTTTCGGCAACACCGAGGCCAAGCATGTGATCCCTCAGGTAGGCGCCGAGCAGGAATACTTCCTTGTAGATAAGGATGTCTATCTCCAGCGTGATGACCTGATGCTCTGCGGCCGCACCCTTTTCGGTGCCAAGCCCCCCAAGGGCCAGGAACTGGATGACCATTATTACGGTTCCATCAAGCCCCGTGTAGCAGCTTACATGAAGGAGCTGGATGAAGAGCTTTGGAAAGTGGGCGTTCTCTCCAAGACCAAGCACAACGAGGTGGCCCCCTCTCAGCACGAAATGGCTCCCATTTACAGTGACGCCAACACCGCCTGCGACCATAACCAGCTGACCATGGAGCTTATGAAAGTGGTAGCTGAGCGCCATGGCATGGTGTGCCTCCTCCACGAAAAGCCCTTCGCCGGCGTCAACGGCAGCGGCAAGCACAATAACTGGT
>JAFQLA010000095.1 GCA_017396725.1 Oscillospiraceae bacterium | reverse complement strand
CGTTCCATAGGGATTTATCCGGTTTTGCCCGGATCTTTTCCCCCGCAGGTATCCCATTCGTCCTTGAAAGACTTTAAAGTATTCCTGCGTCCTCATGGAACACCTGCAAGAAAAAATCTCTCGCGCAAAACTGCATAGCACTTCAAAAAGAAGAGTTTTTCTTCAAGAGCAGGCAAAAAGCCGCGGTAGCTGCAAGCATACCGCGGCTTTTTAACGCACTATTGGGGGAAAACTCCCTTTTTGAAGCGGGTAACTCCCTTATGGAGCGCCGCCTTTTCCACCTCGTTTTTTTTATTCCGTGTAGCCGTAAAGTCCGCGGACGGAGACCTCGCCCGAGCGGATGATCTCTTCGCTCCCGTCTGCGTGGCGCACCACAAGGCCGAAGGAATCGTCAATATCGGCGGCAAAGACCTTTTCCGCGCCTTCACGCCACATAAGCCGCGCATCCTTGCCCAAGGTCACGCAATGGGCACGGTAGTCCGCCACATAATCGGCGATATCTCCCGATTCAAGGAGTGATTCCAGCTTCAAAAGCTCTTCGATCATTGCGGCGGTGAGCTCCGCACGGCAGAGCCTGCGCCCGGCGGCAAGATCCAGCGAGGAGGCAAGGGCAGACACCTCAGGGGAAAAATCTTCCGCGCCGTGGTGTACATTCACTCCGATGCCCACGATCATGTGCTGCACCTGCCCGCTTTCGCCCTCCAATGCCATTTCCGTGAGGATGCCGCAGACCTTTTTGCCGCCGCAGACCAGATCGTTGGTCCACTTGATGCCGCAGTCAATACCGCAGACCTTTTTGATGGCCCGCTGCACGGCTACGGCGCAAAGCCCCGTGGCGGGAAGTGCCTGCGCGGGTGCGATGCGGGGGCGCAGCAGCAGCGAGAGGTAGATGCCTTTGCCGGCGGGGGATTCAAAGCTGCGGCCCATGCGGCCGCGGCCTGCGCTCTGATGGTCGGAAACCACCGCGATGCCGCTCTCGGAAAGATCCACCGCAAGGCGCTTGAGATAGGTGTTGGTGGAATCCACCGTAGAGAGCACCGTCAGCTTATCCGGCGCGAAAGAGGGGAGCCGGGCAAGGAGATCCTCTTTTACCAGCGCGTCCGGCGCGGCGGTAAGGCGATAACCCAGAGAAGGGCGGGCTTCGATCTCGTAGCCTTCTTTCCGCAGCGCGGCCACAGCCTTCCACACCGCGGCGCGGGTAATGCCCAGACGGCGGCAGAGTGCCTCGCCGGAAACATATTCGGTTTGATTTTCCGTCAGGAACTGCAGCACATCTTTCTTGCTCATGCGGCCTCCGAAAGCTTTTTTTGCAGTTTACCATGCTTTGGCGCGGTTGTAAATGAAAGGCGCTGTTTTTCTTTTGCGGTTTTGCCTGCTTGCAGTTGACGCGCCCTGAAAAAGCGGGTATTATGTAAATAGAAAAACACCCATAAAACTTATGTGGGAGGAACATAAAATGGAAATGCGCAAATGTTCGGAATGCGGTGAACTGTATTCTGTCAGCTATAAAAAGTGCCCCTTCTGTGAAGAGGAGAAGATGATCAGCCGCGGCAAGGCTCCCGCTCGCCGCAGCGGCGGCGGCCGCCGTGTGGCCGCTAAGGAGCCCAGCGTCATGGGCCCTGTGATGATCGTGGTGGTGCTGCTTCTGGCAGGCCTTCTGGTCTATTTCTTCTTCGGCGATCAGCTTGCTGAGACCCTGGGCTTTGGCGGCGGAGAGGATAGCGGCATCGAAAATGTGGAAGACGGTACCTCCGGCGGTGGGGATGCGGTTGTGGATGATCCTCAGGGCGGCGACGATACCACCCCCGGGGATGATATTACCCCTCCCGAAGATGGCGATACGGATACTCCCGTGACAGACGATCCCGTAGAGGATGACCCTGTGGAAGATGATCCTGCCAGCGTGCCGGTACTCTCCCGCGAGGATTTCACGCTGGATCTTGTCAGCAATACCTTCTATAATATGACCGTTGCCGGCGGCGCCGCACCCTATAGCTGGAAGTCCAGCGATGAAGGCGTTGCCACTGTGGATGAAAACGGCACCGTGACCTCCGTTGCCGGCGGCACGGCTACCATCACCGTTACCGACAGCAACGGCGTTACCGCAGAGTGCATCGTTCGCGTCAAAGGCGCGGAGGCAGGCAGCATTGCGCTGAGTCATTCCGATATCACTGTGAAGGTGGGCGAAAAGGTGACCCTGACCCTCAGCGGTGCGGAAAGCGGCGTGTGGTCCATCGGCAACAGCTCTGTTGCTACCGTTTCCTCCAACGGCACCGTCACCGGCGTTTCCAAGGGCCAGACTACCCTCACCGTTTCTGTGGGCAGCCTGACGGCCGAATGCATCATCCGTGTAAAATAAGGGAAAACTAAGAACCCGCAGCGGCACGCCGCTGCGGGTTTTTCTTGCGTGAAGCTGCGGTGTGTGGTATGATTATCTGATAATAATGGGAGAGGAGGCGCAGACGCGGTGAAGAAGGATTTTCAGAATAAACACGGACTTTTGATCTTTTTATCCTACTTCAAGCCCCATAAGAAGCTGTTTCTTATCGATATGGGCTGCGCCCTCTGCGCCGCGCTCATCGATCTTGCCTTTCCCTTTGTTTCCCGCGGCGCCATGAATACCCTGCTGCCCGAATCCCGGTTTGCCGCCTTTTTCGCGGTGATGGCCGTGATCGTGGCGGCCTATATCCTGCGCGCGCTGATGGAGTATATCATCGCCTACTGGGGCCACACCTTCGGCATCCGCGTAGAGGCGGATATCCGCAGCGATCTCTTTTCCCAGATGCAGCGCCTGAGCTTCAGCTATTACGATAAGAACCGCACCGGCAAGCTCATGAGCCGCATGACCACCGACCTTTTCGATATCACCGAGCTTGCCCATCACGGGCCGGAAAACCTGCTGGTGTCTGTTGTGACCATTGTGGGCGCCCTTGCGGTGATGTTTTCCATCCAGTGGCGCCTTGCTCTGGTGATCAGTATCATGCTGCCCATTTTCATCGTGGCTATCATTGCCTTCCGCAAGGATATGGCGGAGACCTCCCGGGCGGTGAAGATGAAAACGGGCGCTATCAACGCAGAGCTGGAAAGCAGCCTTTCCGGCATGCGCACCGCCAAGGCTTTCGCCAACGAAAGCGAGGAACTGGGCAAATTCACCCGCGCCAACGATACCTACAAGGGCGCCAAGCGCTCTTTTCACAAGAGTATGGGCAAATTCGTTGCCGTGCTGGAGCTTTGCATGTCGCTTCTCACCGTGGCCGTTATTGCCGGCGGCGGGTATCTCTACATGCAGGGCAAGATGGACTTTGTGGATATCATCACCTTCAGCCTCTATACCTCCACCTTCGCCACCCCCGTGCGAAAGCTGATGCAGTTTACCGAGCTTTTTGCCGCGGGCTTTGCCGGCTTCAACCGCTTTGTGGAGATCATGCGCATGGAACCCGAACTGCAGGATGCGCCTGACGCGAAGGAACTGCAGAGCGTAAAGGGCGAGATCACGGTGGATCATGTGAGCTTTGCCTATGGGGAAGAGGCTGTCCTCAATGATGTGAATATCCGCATCCGCGCGGGCGAGACCGTGGCTGTAGTAGGACCTTCCGGCGGCGGAAAGACCACTTTGTGCCAGCTGATCCCCCGTTTTTACGATGTTGCCGCAGGCTCGGTTTCCATTGACGGCACGGATGTGCGAGATGTAACGCAGCAGTCCCTGCGCCGCCGGATCGGTATCGTGCAGCAGGATGTGTTCCTCTTTGCTGCCAGCATTCTGGAGAACATCCGCTACGGTCGGCCGGACGCCACTTATGAAGAAGTGGTGGAAGCTGCCAAACGCGCCGAGATCTATGACGATATCATGGAAATGCCCGATGGGTTTGAAACCAATGTGGGCGAGCGGGGCGTGCGCCTTTCCGGCGGACAGAAGCAGCGCATTTCCATTGCCCGCATTTTCCTCAAGGATCCTCCCATCCTGATTCTGGACGAGGCTACCTCCGCGCTGGACAGCGTCACCGAAGCCCGTATCCAGCGTTCCTTTGATGAGCTTGCCCGGGGCCGCACCTGCCTTGTGATCGCCCATCGCCTTTCCACCGTGCGCAGCGCTGACCGTGTGCTGGTGGTGGAAAACGGCCGCATCTGTGAAGAGGGCACCCATGAGGAGTTGATGGCGCGGGGCGGGGAATATGCCAAGCTTTACGAACTGCAGATGAGAAGCCATGAATAAACGAGAATTACTGGACCGCGCCGCCTCTACCGCGGAGGAGCGGATGACCCTTGCCCGTGTGCTGGATAAATACGAGCAGTGCCAACGGGGCGGTTTTATGACCCATACCGATTTTCTCACGGCGCAGGAGCAATCTGCCGCAGAGGATCTGCTGCGGAGCATGGGGGAGTGGGAGAGCCATTTCTGGGGCGGCTATGAAGGCGCCGAACGGAAAGTGATGTTTTTTCTGCCTGAGTGGCAGGAGGAGATCGGGGATGAATTGCCCTTTGGCTTTCTGCGGGCCTCCTTCTACACGGCCAATGCCCTTTCTCACCGCGATTTTTTAGGGAGCCTTATGGGTTTGGGCCTCACCCGTGAAAAGATCGGGGATATTCTGGT
>JAFQLA010000094.1 GCA_017396725.1 Oscillospiraceae bacterium | reverse complement strand
TGGTGCGCGCCAAGGCGGAATTCGAGGAATTCGGCAAGGATCGCACTCGTATTATCGTCACCGAGCTTCCCTATCAGGTGAATAAGCGCCAGCTCATCAAGCACATTGCCGAGCAGGTGAAGGAAAAGCGTCTGGAAGGTATCAGCGACCTCAGAGACGAGTCCGACCGCAACGGTATGCGTATCGTCATCGAACTCAAGCGGGACGCCAATCCTCAGGTGGTGCTCAACCGCCTCTTCGCCCAGACTCAGATGCAGACCACCTTCGGCGTCAACATGCTGGCTCTCGTCAATAACCAGACCCAGCCCCGCATTCTCTCTCTTCGCCATGTGATCGATGAGTATCTTGCCTTCCAGCAGGAAGTCATCGAGCGCCGCACCCGCTTTGACCTCAGAAAGGCCGAAGAGCGCGCTCATATCCTGCAGGGCCTTCTCATCGCCCAGGATAATATCGACGCCGTCATCAAGACCATCCGCGAAAGCTATGATGACGCCAAGCAGAACCTGATGGACCGCTTCGGTCTGGATGAGATCCAGGCGCAGGTGGTGCTGGATATGCGTCTTAAGGCGCTGCAGGGTTTGGAACGGGAAAAGCTGCAGAAGGAATTCGAGGAGATCGAAAAGAAGATCGCCTACTACAAGGAACTCCTTGCGAATGAAGAAAAGATCCGCGGCGTTCTCAAAGATGAGCTCATTGAGATCCGCGACAAGTTCGGTGATGAGCGTCTCACCGAGATCCAGGATGTGGAAGACGAGCTGGATATCGAAGACCTTATCGAAGAAGAGCAGTGCGTCTATACCATGAGCCATGCCGGCTACATCAAGCGCCTGCCTGCCTCCACCTATCGCGCTCAGAAGCGCGGCGGCAAGGGCATCACCGCCATGAGTACCCGTGAAGAGGACTATGTGGAAAGCGTATTTACCGGCTCCACCCACGACTATATCCTCTTCTTCTCCAACATCGGCAAGGTGCACCGCAAGAAGGGCTATCAGATCCCCGAAGCGGGCCGCACCGCCAAGGGCACCAATATCGTGAACATTCTGCCTTTGGAACCCGGTGAAAAGGTTACCGCAGGCGTGATGGTGCACGAGTTTGACGATGAGAGCTACCTCGTGTTCTTCACCCGCAACGGTACCGTAAAGCGCCTGCTTTTGAAGGAGCTGCACACGGCCCGCAAGGGCGGCATCCGCGCCCTGACGCTGGATGAAGGGGATGAGCTCATCGATGTTCGCCGCACGGGCGGCAATGAAAATGTGATCATTGCCACCCATAACGGTGTTGCCATTTGCTTCAACGAGCAGGATATCCGTCCCATGGGACGTGACGCTGTGGGCGTTCGCGGCATCAAGCTCAAAGAGGGTGACTATGTGGTAGGCTCCGGCCGTGCCATTCCCGGAAGCAGCCTTCTCTCCATCACCGAAAACGGCTACGGTAAGCGCACGCTGGTGGAAGAATACTTCCGCGGCGAAAGCGGCGATCCTCAAAAGCGCGGCGGCAGCGGTATGAAGGCATACCAGTGCACCGACAAGACCGGCAAGATCGCAGGCGTGAGGGTAGTGGAAGAGCATGAGGATATCCTCATGATCACCGATGACGGCACCATTATCCGCACTGCCGTTGCCGACATTAATGTTTACAGCCGTGTGACCCAGGGCGTCCGTGTGATGCGTCTGGACGAAGGCGTGCATGTCATCTCCCTTGCCAGCGCTGACAAGGAAGAGGATGAAAAAGCAGCCGAAGAATAACCGACCGTGAAAGGGCGGGGTTTTCCCCGCCCTTTTCCATGTAAATTTATACCGTAAGAGGATTAGACTATGGTGGGTTTGGGAACCCTTTTGAACGCTTTGGGCGTCATCATCGGCGGCGTGCTGGGACTTTTGTTCCGCCGCGGCATCAAGGCCGAGATGCGCAATATTCTCATGTGCGCCTGCGGGGTGTGCGTGATCTTTATCGGCGCGGGCGGCGTTTTCGGAGAAATGTTTTATATCGAGGGCAGCCGCCTTGCAACGCAGGGCACCATGATGTTCATCTCCTCCCTGGCGCTGGGCGGCATCGTGGGCGAGTGGATCGACCTTGAGACCAAGACGGAGCGCTTTGGCGCGTGGCTCAAGAAAAAGACCCACAGCGAAAATGACAATACTTTCATCGAAGGCTTTGTCACCACCTCTCTTACCATCTGCGTGGGGGCTATGGCTGTGGTAGGCTCCATTACCGACGGACTCACCGGGGACTGGTCCATCCTTTTTACCAAGGGTATTCTGGATATGATCATCGTCCTTGTGACTACCGCGTCCCTGGGCAAGGGCTGCATTTTCTCCGTGATCCCCATTGTGGCCATTCAGGGCACCATCACCGCCGCGGCAAAGCTGGTGGAGCCGCTGATGACAGAGCAGGCCCTTTCCAATATGTCCTTTGTGGGTTCGGCTCTTATTTTCTGCGTGGGAATCAACCTTCTTTTCGGCAAGAAGGTGCGGGTAGCCAATCTGCTGCCCAGCCTGATTTTTGCTGTTGCGTGGGCGTTTTTGCCCTTTTAAGGGAGCATGCATATGAAAAAAATCGTCACCGTTTATACTGACGGCGCCTGCAGCGGCAATCCCGGCCCCGGCGGCTGGGGTGCCATATTGCGCTACAACGGCTTTGAAAAAGAACTATCCGGCGGCGCTGAGGAGACCACCAACAACCGCATGGAACTTATGGGCGTGATCTCCGCCCTTTCCGCGCTGAAGGAATCCTGCGTGGTGGAGCTTTATTCCGACTCCAAGTATGTTATTGACGCGCTGGAAAAAGGCTGGGTCTACGGCTGGAAGAAAAAAGGCTGGATCAAGTCCGATAAAAAGCCGGCGCTGAATGTGGATCTCTGGGAAGAGCTGCTCGCTCTTATCGCAAAGCACGAGGTACATTATCACTGGGTCAAGGGTCACGCCCAAAACCCCTATAATAACCGCTGCGATGAACTGGCGGTGGCCCAGAGTAAAAAATTCAAAGAAAAAGGCTGAGAATCCCTTTTGTTTACGAAATGTTCATAGCCTTGTCATGATTTTTATAAAAATGTGAGGTAATATAAAATCACTCCAAAACCTACAAGGTCTTGAAGTACATTTTCTCCCTCCCAAAAAACACACACAGCAAAAAGGCCTCGCTGCAAAGCGGGGCCTTTTTGTGCGCTGAAAACTCTTATACTTGCTTTACACGGACAATCCCTGTATAATACGGATAACAATGGCCGCAGCTGCGGCGCAGCCAGCGTCGCAAATCTTTGGCGGTCGGGAGGAAACTATGGAAAATACGAAAAAGACAATGGAAAAGATCGTAGCCCTGTGTAAGAACCGCGGCTTCGTTTTCGCAGGCAGCGAAATCTACGGCGGTCTTGCCAACACCTGGGACTACGGCCCCCTTGGCGTGGAGCTCAAGAACAACATCAAGCGCGCCTGGTGGAAGAAATTTGTGCAGGAAAATCCCTACAATGTGGGTCTTGACGCAGCGATCCTGATGAATCCCCAGACCTGGGTGGCATCCGGCCATCTGGGCGTCTTCTCCGATCCTCCGATGGACTGCCGTGAATGCCACGAGCGTTTCCGCGCCGATAAGCTCATTGAAGACTGGTGCGCAGAAAACGATTTCACCCTGCCCAAGCCCATTGATGCCTATACCCATGATGAAATGAAAGCATTCGTGGAAGAGAAGAATATTCTCTGCCCCACCTGCGGCAAGCACAACTTTACCGATATCCGTCAGTTCAACCTGATGTTCAAGACCTTCCAGGGCGTTACCGA
>JAFQLA010000093.1 GCA_017396725.1 Oscillospiraceae bacterium | reverse complement strand
TCTTCACCGCCTCACGGATGCTTTCGCGGTGGCTCTTTTCGTGGAGGGGAGGATTCATGGTATAGAGGCAGCCGTTTTCACCCGCCATATCGTCCACGGTGAATTCCATGTAGTGGGGGCAGGTTTCGATATAGAAATTGGGGTTGCCTGCTTCCCGCTCGCGGAGCTCGCAGACATCCTTGGTGCTGACATGGGCGATACAGACCTTGCAGCCGGTTTCGTTGGCAAGGGAGAGCACATTTTCCGATGCGATGCGCTCGCAAACGGCGGGACGGGTCTTATCAAAGGCGGTCATATCCGCTTCATCCCCATCGTAGCGGGCGCGGAGATTATCGATGATGCTCTTTTCTTCGGCATGGATCAAAATGCCGCCGCGGCCTGCCACCTTCTGCATAATGGCGCGGAAATCGCCGGGGAGCAGGGTGGTACCGTCATAAGTGGTGTACGCTTTAAAGCCTGCGATGCCCTCTGCCATGATCTCATCGAGAGCAGCCAGTTCTTCTTCATAATTTTCGGTAAAGGAATAGTGCAGCGCCACATCCACCATGGTGTTCTTGGCTTCTTCACGGACAGCATGGATCACATCCACAGGGCTCTGGCCCTCGCCGCGCTCGCAGAAGTCGATAACGGTGGTGGTGCCGCCGGCAAGAGCCGCGCGGGAGCCGCTTTCAAATCCGTCTGCAGGAGGAATGGAGCCGAAAGCCGCGAAATGCACATGAGCGTCAATGCCGCCGGGAACTACGATCTTGCCGGAGACGTCCATCACTTCGCAGTCACCGTACAGAGCGGAAACATCCGCATTTTTATCAAGGATGGCCGCGATCTTGCCGTCTTCGATCACGAGAGTCGCCTCTACCACAGAAGCTTCCAGCACGATCTTGCCGCCTTTTACAACTTTTACCATAATCCTTCGTCCTTTCTCTTTACTTCAAAAGGGCCTTGCACACAGCGTAGTAGCATTCGTTGACCTTATAGAGTTCTTCCAGCTCCACATACTCATCATCGGTATGGGCCAGATTCTCACGGGAGGGGCCAAGGCCGAAGGTCTTGATGCCGGCCTCGCCTGCATAGTGGCTGCCGTTGGTGCAGAAACTGTACTGGGTGATCTCGGGATCGTAGCCGATGGCGCGGATCTCAGCAAGGACATCCTGCACGAAAGCGTCGTTTTCATCATAGAGCCAGCCGGGGAAGAAACGCTCACCGGTGATCTTGTTGCCGTTGTAGCAGATCTCTTCGCCCACAGCGTAGGAGACCTTGGCCTTCACGGTGGGATCCTTGGCCATCAGTTCATCCAGAAGGGCCTGAATGGGAGCGAGAACACTTTCCTTGGTGTCGCCCACCAGCAGACGGCGGTCATAAGTGGCACGGCAGTAAGAGGGCACCACGGACGCGCCGGGATAGGGAGCGGACTTGATGTCGGTAAGCTCCAGAATGCCCTTGCCCAGAACGGGATGTTCAGAGGGTTCCAGAGAGCGGATGGCTTCCACCACCTTGCACATAGCATATACCGCGTTCACACCCTTGTCGGGGTTTGCGGACTGGGCGGGCACGCCGAAGGTCTCCACCACGATCTCCGCGCGGCCGCGCTGACCGATCTTGAGGTTGCACTCCGTGGCTTCGCCGATGACTACATAGTCAGGCTTTACGATATTGCTGATGCTGCGGGCGGCAACGCCTTCAAAGCATTCTTCATGCACCACGCCGGCGCAGTAGATCTCGCCCGCGAAATCTTTGCCGGTATCCTTTGCAAAGTTGGCTGCGGCGGTGACGAAAGCGGCAACAGAGCCCTTCATGTCGGAAGTACCGCGGCCGTACATCTTGCCGTCTTCGATCTCAGCGCCGAAGGGATCGCGGGTCCATGCGGCGGGATTGGCTACGGGCACGGTATCGATATGGCCGTCAAAAAGCACTTTGGGACCGGGGCGCTTGCCCACGATCTTGCCGATGACATTGCCGTAATGGTCGCCCATGACCATGTCAAATCCATTTTCCAACATATAGTTTTCCAGTTCTCTCACAACGCCCTTTTCTTCACCGGAATAGCTCTTCTGGTGAATGAGCTTTGCCGCAAATTCAACGAGTTCCTGCTTTCTTTCTTCTTTGAGCATAGCGGTCTCCTCCAAAGATATCAAGCTGCTTGCACAGCGAATTTCCACTCTTTAGTTTATCACAAGGCGCTTCTTCCGTCAACGAAAGCAAAAAAGAAGAAGTCCTTAGGACTTCTTCTTTTTATTTGTTTCGTTTTTAGCGGCCTTTCAGCTCGCCGGTGGCGGAAGCGGTAAGGTAGGCGTTGATAAATCCATTGATTTCGCCGTCCATCACAGCCTGAATGTTGCTGGCTTCATAGCCGGTGCGGGTATCCTTCACCAGCTGATAGGGCATGAACACATAGGAGCGGATCTGGCTGCCCCATTCGATCTTCATCTGCACGCCCTTGATGTCGCTGATCTTTTCCGCGTTCTGCTGCAGCTTGAGCTCCAGAAGCTTTGCCTTGAGCATCTGCATGGCGTAGTCACGGTTCTGGAACTGGGAGCGCTGCGTCTGGCAGGCGGTAACGATGCCGGTGGGCAGATGGATAAGACGCACAGCAGAGGAGGTCTTGTTCACGTGCTGACCGCCTGCGCCGGAGGAGCGGTACACCTGCATCTCAATATCTTCGGGACGGATCTCAATGGTATTGTCGTCTTCCATTTCGGGCATAACTTCCAGCGCGGAGAAGGAAGTCTGGCGGCGAGCCTGTGCGTCAAAGGGAGAGACGCGGACAAGGCGGTGCACGCCGTTTTCACCCTTAAGGTAACCGTAGGCGTTTTCGCCCTTGATCATAACGGTGGCGGACTTGATGCCGGCTTCTTCGCCGTCCAGATAGTCCATCATTTCAAACTGGAAGCCGTTCTTGTTGGCCCACTGCATGTACATGCGGTAGAGCATGCCGGTCCAGTCCTGCGCTTCGGTGCCGCCGGCGCCTGCGTGGAAGGTGAGGATGGCGTTGCGGCTATCATATTCACCGGAGAGCAGGGTGGAAAGACGGGTCTCTTCCACATTCTTTTCCAGTTCCGCATAGCCTTCTTCCACTTCGCTCAGAAGGGAATCGTCATCTTCTTCCGCTGCCATTTCGATGAGAGTCAGCAGGTCTTCCCGCTGGCCCACAAGGCGCTCAAACTTATCTACCTTTGCCTGCAGGCGCTTGGTTTTGGTCTGGTTCTTCTGTGCGTTTTCCACATCGTTCCAGAAACCGTCTGCTTCCGCTTCGGCCTGCAGCTTCATCAGCTCTTCCTTCGCGCCGTTGAGATCCAGCGCCGCTTCCAGATCGGCAAGGGTGGGTTCAAGGGCGATGAGTTTCTGCTTATATTCATCATACTGGATGACTGCCATAGAGTATATCCTCCATCAATAATCTGCATTAACTTTTTAATTATATCCAATTTTCTCTCCCTTGTAAAGGGAGAAAATACGAAAACCGCCGCATTTCAGGCACAAAAAGAGCGGATACCCGCTCTGCAGGTATCCGCTTTTCTCTTTTTCGGTTAGCCGCCCAGATATGCCTTCTTGATGGCGGGGCTGGAGAGAAGATCCTTGCCGGTGCCGGTGGTGACCACCTTGCCGGTTTCCAGAACATAGCCGCGGTCTGCTACAGAGAGGGCAGCCTGCGCGTTCTGCTCAACCAGAAGGATGGTCTTGCCTGCGGTATGGAGGTTCTTGATGATCTCGAAGATCTGCTCAACGAGGATGGGAGCAAGACCCATGGAGGGCTCATCCAGCATCAGCAGCTTGGGATGGCTCATGAGCGCGCGGCCCATAGCCAGCATCTGCTGTTCACCGCCGGAGAGGGTGCCGCCGATCTGCTTGCGGCGTTCCTTCAGACGGGGGAAGTATTCAAAGACCATTTCCAGATCTTCAGCAATACCGCTCTTGCCCTGGGTGTAAGCACCCATTTCCAGATTTTCCTGTACAGTCATCTGCAGGAAAATGCGGCGTCCTTCGGGGACAAGGGCCAGGCCCTTTTCCACGATCTTGTGGGCGGGGACCTTGGCGAGGTTCTCTTCCATGAAGGAAACGGAGCCGGTGCGGGAATGGAGCAGGCCGGAGATGGTATTGAGGGTGGTGGACTTGCCTGCGCCGTTGGCGCCGATCAGAGTCACGATCTCACCTTCGTTTACTTCAAAGGAAACGCCCTTGATGGCATGGATGCTGCCGTAGTAAACATTGATATTGTCAACTTTCAGAATAGAACCCATACTTACGCCTCCTTCTTCTTGCCGAGGTAAGCCTCGATCACGGCGGGGTTAGCCTGAATGTCAGCTGCGGTACCCTTTGCGATGACCTGACCGAAGTTCAGAACGCAGATACCTTCGCAGATATTCATACCCAGGTTCATGTCATGCTCGATGAGGAGCACGGCGATATGGAACATATCGCGGATCTTGCAGATGTTTTCCATGAGTTCCGCGGTTTCGGAGGGGTTCATGCCGGCAGCGGGCTCGTCCAGAAGCAGCAGCTTAGGATTGGTAGCCAGCGCGCGGACGATCTCCAGACGGCGCTGCGCACCGTAAGGAAGGCTCCCTGCGGGCACATCGGCCATATCCTGCATATCGAAGATAGCCAGCAGCTCCATAGCACTTTCATGAGCCAGCTTTTCATCTCTCCAGTAAGAGGGCAGGCGGAAGATGCCGCTCCACATGTTGTACTTCATGAGATTGGTCATGCCGATCTTCACATTGTCTTCCACGCTGAGCTTGGAGAAAAGGCGGATATTCTGGAAGGTACGGGCGATACCGGCGCGGTTGACCTGCTCGGTATTCATGTCGTGGGTATTCTTACCGTCCAGAAGGACAGCGCCGTCAGTAGGCTGATACACCTTGGTGAGAAGGTTGAATACGGTGGTCTTGCCTGCGCCGTTGGGGCCGATGAGACCCGCGATCTCGGTGCGGCCGATGGTGAGGTTGAAGTTATCTACTGCCTTGAGGCCGCCGAAGTTGATGCCCAGGTTTACGCACTCCAGAATAGGAGCGTGGCCTGCGTCGCGTTCGGGAACCATTGCCTTGGAGGGAACGGGGACCAGTTTGGTGTTTGCGTTATGCTGTTTGAACTTCATCTTACTTGTCCTCCTTTCCTTCGCTCTTTTCAGCCTTCTTGCTGCCAAGACGCTTGCGGATGCTGAAGTGCTCCATAAAGGCCTTGATCTCGGGGTTGTTGGTGCCCAGCATCACCAGGATCAGCACGATGGCGTAAACCAGCATGCGGTAGGTGGCGAATTCACGCAGGGCTTCGGGCAGGATGGTGAGGGCCGCGGCTGCGATGATGGAACCCAGCATGTTGCCCTGACCGCCCAGCACCACGAACACCAGCACCAGAATGGAGGTGTTGAAGTCGAACTTGTTGGCGATAACGGTGGAATAGTTCATGCCGAAGAGCACGCCTGCCGCGCCTGCCAGAGCCGCGGAGGTAACGAAAGCCATCATCTTGTACTTTACCACATTTACGCCAACGCTTTCAGCTGCGATGCGGTTATCACGGATAGCCATGATCGCGCGGCCGGCGCGGGAGTTCACGAGGTTGAAGATGATGAAGAGGGTCACGATCACGAGGATGATACCCAGAGTGAAGCTGGAATAGGTCTTCACACCGCTGATGCCCAGAGGGCCTGCGATAAGAAGGGAGCCGCCGGCTTCGGTGATACCGGTGGTATCTTCCAGAAGGCTGATGCGGAAACCATCGGGGCCGATACCCATGAAGAGGTTATTGAAGATGCTCTTGATGATCTCGCCGAAGGCCAGAGTCACGATAGCGAGGTAGTCACCCTTGAGGCGCAGAACGGGGATGCCGATAAGGAAGCCCACGATAGCCGCGAAGATGGCGCCCACCGCGATGCCGATGAGCATGCGAACCAGAGGAGAGGGGATCACTTCCAGCAGAGCCATGGAGGTGGCAACGCCGGTGAAGGCGCCCACGCTCATAAAGCCTGCGTGGCCGAGGCTCAGCTCGCCCAGAATACCAACGGTCAGGTTCAGAGAAACTGCCATAATAACATACGCGCAGATGGGAACCAGCATACCTTCCATGGAGGAAGAGAGGGCGCCCATGCCGTTAAGCAGCTGCACCAGCGCGTAAACCACGATAACGATGCCGTAGGTGAGGAAGTTGCTGCGGGAGGTCTTGTTCATTTTCTTGAGATTCAATGCGTTCATGTCCAACCCCTCCTTACACTTTCTCGCGGATCTCGCGGCCAAGGAGGCCGGAGGGCTTCACCAGAAGCACAACGATCAGCACGGCAAATACGATAGCGTCGGAAAGCTGGGTGGAGATATATGCCTTGGCCAAAATCTCGATCACACCCAGAAGCAGGCCGCCCAGAAGAGCGCCGGGGATGGAGCCGATACCGCCGAATACGGCTGCGGTAAAGGCCTTGATACCGGGCATGGAGCCGGTGGTGGGGATCAAAGAGGGATAAGCAGAGCAGAGCAGAACGCCCGCAACAGCTGCAAGACCGGAGCCGATGGCGAAAGTCAGGGAGATGGTTGCGTTGACATTGATGCCCATGAGCTGAGCGGCGCCCTTGTCTTCAGAGCAGGCGCGCATAGCCTTGCCCATCTTGGTCTTGCCGGTAAACCAGGTAAGAGCCAGCATGATGATCACGCAGGCAAGGATGGTAACGATGGTGACATAGGAGACCTGCATCTGGCCGTTAAAGAGGCTAAGGCCGGTAGAGACCACGTTGCCTTCCGCATCCTTGAGGACAAAAACATCCTGGGGGAATACCTTGGGGCTGGAGGTCCACAGCAGCAGCGCGGCATTCTGCAGGAAGTAGCTCACGCCGATGGCGGTGATGAGAACTGCCAGAGAGGGAGCTGCGCGCAGGGGCTTGTATGCCAGGCGCTCGATAACAATACCGAGGATGGTGCACACTACCATAGCCATGGGGATGGCCACAATAGCGGGCAGTTCGAAGCGGGTCAGCGCGAAAAAGCAGATGTACGCGCCCACCATGATAACGTCACCATGGGCGAAGTTCAGCATCTTGGCGATGCCGTAAACCATGGTGTAACCAAGGGCGATGATGGCATAGATGCTGCCAAGACTCACGCCATTGATCAAAAAGCCTAAAATTTCCATAAAAATTACCTCTTCTCTTCTTGTTTTGAGGTTTGAGATACGCCGGAATTTCTCTTCTCAAAAGCCAACAGAGCGTATCTGAAAAACGCCGCGAAGATCCCGGCCCTTTTCAGATACGCGCTGCACCCCCGCAGAAGGGATGCCGCGGATGCGGCATCCCTCGCAGGGACGAATGATTGTTTTTTCTATCGATGCACTCGGGGTGTGGATTAGTCCAGACCAACGTAAGCGCCGTTTTCGATAACCATGCCCTTGGGGCTCTTGGATACGGTGCCGTCAGCTGCCCAGGTCATGCCTTCGCCGGTGAGGCCGTCAAAGGTCATGGTGGAGAACTGCTCGATCATCTTGGCGCAGAGTTCTTCAGCGCTCATGTCGGGAGTGCAGCCTGCAGCTTCCAGAGCCTGCTTGTAAGCATAGATGCAGTCATAAGCGTCAGCAGCGAACTGGTTGGGGATTTCGCCGAAACGGTTCTGATATTCAGCAACGAATGCTGCGGTTCTTTCGTCTTCGGAGTCAGCGTTGAAGGGGGTCAGAAGGATAACGCCTTCAGCCAGGGAAGCGTCGAAGCCTTCCATGGTGAGGATGCCGTCCATACCGTCTACGCCGAACCACTTGGGAGCGTAGTTAACAGCAGCAGCCTGAGCGAAGATCAGGGAAGCGGGCTGATAGTACATGGGCAGGAAGACCAGGTCAGCGCCGTTGGACTGAGCGTCAGCGATCTGTACAGAGAAGTCGGTGTCGTTGCCGGTGGAGAAGGTGGTGTCGGAAACGATTTCCAGGTTCAGTTCTGCAGCCTTTTCAACGAAGGTGTCACGAATGCCCTTGGAATAGGGGTCGTCGCTCATCCAGATGATAGCGATCTTGGTGCCGAGGTCCTTGTCAGCGATGTACTGTGCGGAAGCGGAGCCCTGGTTGGGGTCCATGAAGCACATCTGATAAACGTTGTCCTTGCCTTCTACGGTACCAACGGAGGAAGCGGAGGGAGTCAGAGCGAAGATGCGGTCTTCCATGTTCTTAACGGAAGTAGCTTCGCAGGGCTTGGAGGTAACGGAACCCAGGGAGAGCTGTACGCCCCAGTCCTTGAGTGCGTTGTAAGCGTTAACGGCCTTTTCAGCATCGTGTGCGTCGTCTTCATACTTGAGAACGAACTGGATGCCGCCCATAGCGTTGATCTCGTCAACAGCGATCTGAGCGCCGTTCATGGCTGCGTTGCCATAGATAGCAGCTGCGCCGGTCAGGGGGCCGGTGCCGCCAACCAGGAATGCATTGGCATTGTCTTCAGAGCTGTCGCTGCCGCCGCCGCAGGCAACCAGGCTCATGACCATCAGCATGGCCAGAATCAGGGAAATAACTTTCTTCATTGTGTTTGCTCCTTTTTGTTTTTTTGCTTCTTATATTTTGACTCCGATCAAATACGATCTGATGCAAAGCCCTTGGGCAGAGCTTCACGTCACACCGCATTCTGAGGAGCCACAAAAAAACAACCGCTCCGGGGAGAACGGTTGCTTTTCCTACAGAATTCGCGCGGACCTTACGCCGCAGCCGTTCTCACTTCCATATGACTCTTTTCCGCAATAATCAGCACTGCCAGCACAACGATCAGCGCCACCCAAAGGACGGAAAGTCGAATGACATAAAGGCAGGAAATAATAATGGACGCCACAATAATGGCGCCCATAACGACAGCATTCATCATATCTGCGCAGGAAAAGGAAGCCTCTGCTGCTGCAGATGCTGCACACGCGTTATTGCCGTTCATGCGGAACATCATGATGCGGACCCCTTCCTGTGACTTTCGGGGAAAACTCCCCAGGATGGAATCATTTTATTTTATTAAAGCGAAAAAGTCAAGTTATGTTTCCGTATTTATTTTTAAATAATACTGTATTTTTACTCAATTTTTTTATGCAAAGGGTACAAAGTGACCAAAATCCCCTCTTTTGTATGCATAATACTGTCCTTTTCTCTCGCCGCATGCTATACTGAGAAAAAACAAACCGGGAGGTTTTTCTATGGAATTGCGTGCTGCGCGCCGGGTCTTTTCCCGTGCAGGTCTTTCTCTTTTCACCGTTCTCATCGCGGCCACCGTGCTGCAGATGATCCTCGCCGCGGTGATCCCTGAGAGCACCCCCTTTTATATTTGGATCGTCACCTTCCTCCCCATGTATGCCATAGCCATGCCGCTGGCCTTCCTTATTCTGCGGGGCATCCCTGCCGCCAAGGTGGAGAAGAATCCCTTCACCGCGGGGCAGTTCTTTTCGATCCTTCTCATCTGCATCGGCCTTATGTATGCCGGCAACATTGTCGGCTCTGTCATCACCACCGTCATCGCATTTCTTTCCGGCGGCGATGTTCTCAACCCCATCCTCTCCTACGCTATGGACGGCGGCATTCTTTTAAAGCTTCTCATCATGGTGGTTTTGGGTCCGCTGATGGAAGAACTCCTCTTCCGCAAGCTCCTCATTGACCGGCTCCTGCCCTATGGCGAGAAAACGGCGCTCATCACCTCCGCCGTTGCCTTCGGTCTCTTCCACGGCAATCTCTCCCAGTTTTTCTATGCCGCGGCGCTGGGCCTTGCGCTGGGCTATGTATATCTTCGCACAGGAAAGCTCCGCTGGTCGTACATCTACCACATGATCATCAATTTCCTCGGCAGCATTGTGGCCCCCGCGGTGCTCTCGGCAGCAGATCTCTCCTTCCTCTCCGACCCCGCCCTTTCTCCCGAAGCCATGCTCAGCGGGCTTCTGCAGCCGGGCTTCCTTCTCTACTTCGGCTACAGCGGGCTTTACGGCACCGCCGCTATCGCAGGCATCGTGTTCTTCTTTTTGAGTCTGAAAAAGGTCTATTTCCGCCCCACATGGCTGCAGCTGCCCAAGGGCAAGACCTTTACCACCGTTTGGTGCAATGTGGGCATGATCCTCTTTGTTCTTTCCTGCTGCGCTTTGATCGCGCTGACCGTTGTGCCGCTGTAAATGTGAATAGCAAGTAAAAAACGGCGTCTCTCCATGGAGAGACGCCGTTTTTTACTTGCTATTCACATTTACAGCGGCACAACGGTCAGCGCGA
>JAFQLA010000092.1 GCA_017396725.1 Oscillospiraceae bacterium | reverse complement strand
TCTTCACTCCCAAAGGATGCACGCCCCTACGCAGGTAGCAGCGATTCTTGTAGGGGCGATCACCGATCGCCCGTTTGTTGCAAGCAGCCGGAGCAGATCGTTTGTAGGGGAGGATCCCCTGATCCTCCCGAGCGTTGCAACCACAACCACATTTCATTCAACGCTCTGCGATCCTTCTACAACGGGACGATGTGGGCATCGTCCCCTACATAAGGGGTAGACGCTCCTACGCAGGTAGCAGCGATTCTCGTAGGGGCGACCATCGGTCGTCCGCCTTTGGGCGTGTGAAGTTTGCTGCGCAAGTGAAGTTCGCCTTCGGCGTGTGAAGTTTGCTGCGCAAGTGAAGTTTTCGCTATTGCGAAAGAAATGGCAGCGATGCGACCGCAGCACAATATTATATTGGCCTTGCGCCGCGGAGCGGGTATTCTTGTAGGGGGCGATGCCCACATCGACCCGTTGTTACGCCCTCACCATAAAATAACCAAGCGTTGCGGAGTAACGCCACCACAATTCTTCACTATTCACTTGCGCCGCTCCGCGCTTGCGTCTTTCCCACGCAAAAAGCCCCTCCCGGGAGGGGCTTTCATTACAATATCATATCTTCCGTTATTTCATGCGGTTGAGCATGGCGGCAGCCTCGGCGCGGCAGGCACCGCCCAAAGGCAGGATATCGTTGTTGCCGTTGCCTTTGATGATTCCGTTGCCCACGGCCCATTTCACCGCAGGCACCGCCCAATCGCTGATCTCATCGGCATCGGTAAAAGCGGCAAGGCTCGCGGTTTCCGCGGCGGAAACATCTTTGCCTTTCATCTTGGTGTAGCGATAAAGGATGGCAGCCATTTCTTCACGGGTGATGGTGTCGTTGGGGAGGTATTTGCCCTGATAGCCCACGATGATCTCATGGGATGCGCCCCATGACACGGCATCGGTGTACCATTCATCCTTGGGCACATCGGAAAATGCCGCTCCGTTGCCGCCTGCGGCGGTGGGCTCCCCTTCCATGCGCCAGAGCATGGTGATCATCATGGCGCGGGTGCAAACACCGTAGGGATCGAATTTGTTGTCGCCGACCCCCACCATCACACCGCTGTGGTTAATGGTGATCACATCGTTATAGAACCAATCGTCCTTGCTTACATCTGTAAAAGATACCGCATCGGCAGTACATTTCGCGGCGCAGGCAGGATCGGTACAGGCTTTGTCCAAACAGCCGCCGCACACGGGGCATTTACTTGCACAGCAGGGAGCATCGGGATCGGGAGTGGGAGTGGCGGCTCTGTCCCATTTTGCCCAGAGGTACACATTGGCGGTCACGGGAGCATCAAAGTCATAGGCATTGACAAACTGATTATCGGTGTACCAACCGGCAAAGGTAAATCCGGTCTGGGTGGGGTCGGCAGGTTTCGTTGCTTTTTCCCCGTGTTTCACGGTCTGCGCCGCCACATCTGCCCCCTGGAAATAGACGGTATGGGGTTGGGGCTGCATCAGCATCACAAAATGTTTGCCGCCCTCTTCTTTGTCGATGATCTCATATTCCGCCATATCGGAGAAGAAGTATTTGGCGTAATCGGCGGCGGCTTCGGTGGTGACTTTCACTCCGGAGGAGCCAAATCCGCTGTAAGGCGTAATGCCGAGGGATGCGCCGTCTTTGAGCCCTTCTGCGCCGATGTTGATATTTTGACTTTCGGTATAAGAGAGCTTGATATTGCGTTCTCCAACGGTGGTCTTGTTGTTTTTCACAACGGGAGTGCCTTCCACATTGAGGGTACCGCTGTTGATATCGATCCCGGCAACGCTCGATTTATTGGTGGATGCCGAAGTATTGCCGCTGATCTCGCCGCCCATAAGGGTCAATGTACATCCGCTATTGAGGTAGATATGAGAATAAAATGCGTAATTGGTACCGGCATTATTCACGATCTTACCGCCAAACATACTCATATAGCTGTCGCTGGACAGTCTGACGGTGGAATAACCTTTGATCTCATTGTTGCTGATCTCACCGGCAAACATGCGTAATCCGGAGCCGGAAAGATAAATGAGGTCGTCGGAGGAGGTGTTTTCGGTGATATTGCCGCCGTACATTTCAAAAAAGGGTGCGTCATTCATAGAAATAAGGTTATTATTCCTTACATTGTTTCCGGTAATCACACCGTTGTAGAAAAAGAAAGATGCACCACTCGCCCCAAAGATCAAGGTTTTATCGGACCCGGTGATCTTGCCCACTTCATCACCGCTGTGGCAATCGGTGATGTTCAGTTCCGCACCTTGCCCAATATAGATCATATTTGAATAAGTGGTGCCGGTGGGGCAGATCAGGTCATAGCCGTTGAGGCAGAGGTAGATATCATCCGTCTGCTGAATTGTCCATCCTTGGATAGAGAAATCATCTTTTTCCAAAATCGCATCATCAGTCAGATAATAGCACTTAGCGTTCTGCAATTGTTCCAATTCGTAACAGGTGATCTTGCCGTCGCCGTTCGTATCGGACACGGGGATCCAATTGTTCCCTTTCAAAAAGAACTCGGAATGAAGGCCCACATTAGAATGTTCTGCCCCGCAAATACAATGCTTGCTATGGGTATCTTCCGCCGCAACGCCGGTGGCCATCAGCCCCATAGCAAAGCAAAGAGCCAAAATAATGAATAAAGATCGTTTCATGTCAAATTCCTTTCCGGGCTGCAACAAATTGGTACCTTTTTGCAACAACCCTGCAATATGCATCGATTTGCATAAATACATACGCTATGATAAAATGATAGCATCAAAAATGCAGTATGCAATCTTCTGCAAAAAATCGGCATAATTTTGCAATAAATCCACGGTCACACCATGGCATTTGTGCTGCATTGCTCACTCCGCCCTCCCCGTTCCCGAAAAGAGAAAGGTTTTAAATATGATCCGTATCGCCCTCTGCGACGATGATAAAAAAGAACTGGCCGCCCTCTGTGAACTCCTGGAGCAATATCAGGCCGCCCACCCTGCCACCGAGATCCGTGCGGACACCTACACATCCGCTGCGGCTCTGCTGGAACAGCTCCGCACCAACGCCCTGTACGACCTGTACATTCTGGATATCCTCATGCCCGATTGCAACGGCATTGACCTCGGCCTTACCATCCGCGGCATCGACCCCGGCGGCGCATTGTTTTACCTCAGCATTTCTTCGGACTACGCCGTGGATTCCTACCGCACCAAGGCTTCGGGCTATTTTTTAAAGCCCCTCAAAGAGGAAACGCTGTTTCCTGCGCTGGATGATGTGATCGACCAATGGAAATGGGAGCACAACGCCTATACCATGGTCAAAACCAGAGAGGGTCTGCGCCGTTTGGATTTCCGTTCCGTGGTCTACGGCGAGCTGGAAGGCCATTGCATCTGCTATCATCTCACCGACGGTTCGGAAATAAAGGGCATGAGCCTGCGGATCGCCTTTCGGGATGCCGCCGCCGATTTTTTAAAGGATGAGCGGTTCGCCCTTTGCGCCGCCTCGTTTTTTGTCAATCTCTTCCATGTGGAAATGGTGGAACACGACGGTCTGCGCCTCAAAAACGGGCAGTTGCTGCCTCTTTCCCGCAACCTGCGGACGGAAGTGACCAACCGCTGGATGGACTACCATATCAAAGGAGGACACAACAAATGAACCTGCCTTACCAACATCTGATCGATATTTCCACCATGATCTCCACTTTTGTGGTGATCCTGCTGTTCCTGATGGTGTTTGAACACCGCTGGGAAAAACGGGTGTATCTGCGCTCCCTCATCCCCTTTCTCATTCTGTGGTTCGGGGTAAACATCGCCCAGATCATCCTGTTCGGCGTGGAAGGTCAGGGGCGGATGTCCCTTTTCACCGCCACCATCCCGAGTCTGCTCTATTTCTGGATCGCCGCCAAAGACCGCCGCGGCCGCTTTTTCTTCACCTTTTGCCTGGTGGATACGGTGATGATCTGGGTCATGAGCATCACGGGTATCGTCGATATTTTCATGGGCAACAGCGGCTTTTTCACCTTTGTGTTCCGCATCATCGCCTTTCCCATTATGCTTTTCGTCACCTATAAATGGGTGCGCAAGCCTTATCTGGAAATGATCCACACCGTGTCCAAAGGCTGGTGGCTCTTTGCCGCCATGACGGGGCTCTTTTATCTTTCCCTCACCATCATGCTGGGCATGCCCACCAATTTAAGGCTCCGCCCCGAAGATATCCCCGCCACCTTGATGGTTTTGGCCTTACTGCCCTTGGTGTATCTCACCATCTACCGCGTTTTGCGCCAGCAGCAAAAGATCCACGAAGCCGAAGAACACCGCCGCATGCTGAAAATGCAGACCGACATGGTGGAGCTCCGTGCCGCGGAATTCCGCCAAACCGAAGAAACCCTGCGCATCGAACGCCACGACCTGCGCCATCGCTTTCAGACCATCTATACCCTGCTGGAAAAAGATTGCAAGCAGGATGCCATGGACTACATCACCACGGCGCAAAAGGTATTGGAGCGCACCAAAACCGAGCATTACTGCACCCATCCCGTTCTCGATGCCATCCTTGTGGCCTATTTCCGCAAAGCCAAGGATAAGGACATCCGTGTCGAAACGGAGCTGTCCATCCCCGAACAGCTCACGGTATCCACCGAAGAGCTGTCCACGGTATTCGCCAATGCTTTGGATAATATGATCGAAGCGGTGGAACATCTCCCTCGGGAACAACGGGTGATCTGCTGTAAATGCGTGGATACACCGCGGCTCATCATGGAATTTTCCAATCCCTGCCCCGAGGAGATCACCTTTGACGAACAGGGCCTGCCCCTTTCCAAAGGCAGCGCCCACGGCATCGGCACCCGCTCCATCAAGGCCTTTGCCGATAAACATAACGGCATCTGCACTTTCACCCAAGAAAACAACAACTTCATCCTAAGATTAGCCATCTAAAAAAAGCGGGAACCCCCGCTCTTTTTTTTGCACCACCACCGCCCAACCGCGTAGGGGCGACCATCGGTCGTCCGCCCTGCCTCCCCTGCAAGGGAAGGAGGCAATGGCAAAGTCGTTGACGGAGGGGTTGGCAGTCTCGCTGTAAACCTTTGTAGGGGAGGGCCTCTGCGCCCTCCCGAACGTTACAACAACAAAACCGTTTCATTCAACGCTCTGCCTGCCGGTTACAACGGGAGGGGATGGAACCCCTCCCCTACATAAGGGGTAGACGCACCTACGCAATATAGCAGATATTCTTGTAGGGGCGATCACTGATCGCCCGTTGCGTAACAGCCCAACAGGGCGGGTGT
>JAFQLA010000091.1 GCA_017396725.1 Oscillospiraceae bacterium | reverse complement strand
CGGAGACCACCAGCACCTGCTCGCCGATGCCCGCGCCCACCGCGTCGGCGGCGACGTGGGTGGAGCCGGTGCGCTCGTCCCGCACCACCATGAGCTTGAGACCCTCAAGGTTGGGTTCTTTCTTGGTGGCCCAGACGTGGCCGATGACTTTACAAATAATCATAACGGTTCTCCCTTATGTGGATTGGGGGGGGATGACGACCCCTCAGTCGCTTCGCGACAGCTCATCTCCGCGCTAAGAGCCGCTTCGCGGTTGCGCTCCGAAACGCGCCTGCGGGCGCAGCCCTTGCGCAGGGGAGCCTTTGGGGGTCTTTGAGCCTCCCCTGTGTAAGGGGAGGTGCCGAGCGAATGCGAGGCGGAGGGGTTGTCGTGTGGCGGGTTTAGTCGGTGACAAGGTTCACCTTCGCCGCGGCAAACACATCCCGGGCGGAGGGGGTGAGGATGGCGCCCTTGGGAAGCGTCACGGTGTCCCCCTGCTTGATGAGCTCCAGCGCCACGTCCTCCGTCACAAGGCGGCCCACATTGGGCTTGGCGCTGCCCTTGGGGGGTTCTGCCACGGGGGCGGCGAACCTGGCGGGCTTTGCCGGGGGGACGGGAGCGGGGACGAAGTTTCGCTCCACGGGTTTCACACCGTAGACAGAGAGGGTCTTGGCGTACTCCTCTAATCTTTGATACAGGGGGGTAGAGCCCTTGCCGGCGTAGGCGCGGTGGGGCAGGGCGGTTTCAGTGATGCAGACCTCCACGCCAGAGAGCAAAGCGGTCAAAACGGCTTCGCTGACCCTGTCACCGCCCCGGCCCAGCGCAATGTCGGCCAGCTAGGGGAAGGTGAGGGCGGTGATGACCACGCGGTCATAGCGGAGGATGTGGGGGTCACTCTCATAGTCGCCAAGATCCAGCGTGACGGCATTGGCGGTAAGGGAGGCGGGGATCTCGCCGCCGCCCAGATTCAGCACCTTCTTCCGCCCGTCACAGCACACGGCGGTCTCGGCATTCAGGTTTGCCAAGACCTGGGCCGTGACGGACTGGATGATGGCGCGCAGTTCCTGTTCGTTCATAGGGTTCACCTCTGTTTTCTGAGATGTCCGGTGATATTGCTGCCCCGAACCTGAGCGGCGTTGGCCTCGTCAAAGTCGATGTGGACGGCGAGGGCATACTGCTCGCTGACCCGGACGATCACGTCGCCGAGGGTCACAGGGCGCTCGGTGCCCATACGGATCTCCACACGCTCGCCGTCGGTGACGCCGTACTCTTTCGCGTCCTTGGGGGTCATGTGGACATGGGCTTTGGCGGCGATGACGCTCTTTTGAGCCGTCACCACGCCGAGATGGGTCACGAGGAGCACATCGGCGGCGCCCCGCAGGTCGCCGGAGAGGCGGATAGGGGCTTCCACGCCCAGCGTCCGGGCATCGGTGAGAGAGAGCTCCACCTGAATTTCGCTTCGGACAGGGCCGAGAATGGCAACACTCTCGATCTGCCCCCGGGCGGTGACCAGCTTCACACGCTCTTCGCAAAGGTGCTGCCCCGGCTGGCTGAGGGGGCGCTTGGGGGTAAGCTGATAGCCCTTGCCAAAGAGAATATCCACCGCCGCCTGCGTCAAATGCACATGGCGGGCGGAAACTTCCACGGGGATGAGCTTGCCGGGGCTGTCGGGGTGACGGGGGCGCTCTGAGCGTCCAGCACGGAGCGGACGATGT
>JAFQLA010000090.1 GCA_017396725.1 Oscillospiraceae bacterium | reverse complement strand
GAAGCTTTCGAGAGTAGCAGCGCCGTCTTCCCAGGTCTTGAGAACTTCTTCGGCCTTGGTGACAACTTCGCTCATCTTGGCTGCCAGATCTGCTTCGTAGGTCTCAGATTCGGGATCCAGTTCGGCGGTAGCGGGAGCCATGCGGATGATGTTGGCGTCCACCGTGTTGTATTCCTGCAGGTAAATGCTGTTGAATACGGCAACTACGGAGTTGCTGCCGCTTTCGGTGATCATAGCGTCACCGGCCACGCGGCTTTCATCGAAGAGCCAGTTGTTAAGTTCGTCATCATAGTACATGGCGCTGGCTTCGTGAGAGAAGACGCCCTTATCTTCATATTCCTTGGAAACGGTTTCCAGATCTTCGCCATTTTCCACTCGGGCAAGGATCTCTTCGGCTACAGCCTTGGCAGCGGCGATAGCTTCTTCGGTGGGAGCGTCAGCACCTTCTTCAGCCTTTGCGGTAGCGGTGAAGTAGGCATAATCCACAAACTGGAAGTTGCGAAGATTTTCTTCCAGATGAGCGGCAACTTCGTCGTCGGAGAAGGAGTAGCTCTGGAAGATGGAGTTTGCGTAGCTGTCGGCCAGAGTGCATTCACGCAGGCACTTTTCAAAGAGGTCGGGAGTTACCAGTTTGCCGTAAAGCGCTTTTACATAGGTCTTGTAGTCCACCTTGTTGGCTTCGGCGTAGAACTTGGTGTAGGAGATCTCATTGGAAATGTTGATCTCATCGTCCTGAGTGAGCTGATAGCCTGCTTCTTCGGCGGCCTTGCACATTAGGGTGGTGAACTTCAGGTTGGTGATGGCTTCCTTCTTGAAGTATTCATCCCAGGTGCCGCCGTAAATGGATTCCTGCTGATCCAGAGGCTTGCTGGTATCCAGACCCAGGTAGGTGAGGTAATCGCCATACTGTTCGGAGAACTGGTTGATGGAATAGTGATAGTAGAAGCTGACTTCGTCTGCCTTGTACGCTACACCGTCAATGGTGGCAGCGGTAGCGCTCTTCTGAACGATGTTGGAATTCCAGACCAGAACTACTGCGGCGATCACTACAAAAGCGATGCCGATGATACCGTACATCATGTTGGTGCGCTTCTGCTTTTTAAGAGCCTCTGCCTCGCGCTGTTTTTTAGCCTGCACGGCGCCGCTCTCCTGACGGATCTTCTTTTCTCTTGATGCGCTCATTTGTGTTCAATCCTCTCATTTACATGGGAAATTGCTTGCGTAAAGCAAACATACCCACATATTATACTTTAAAATATAGAAAACCGCAAGGGTTTTGCCGTGATTCGCATTGTTTTTGCGGTTTTTACGCAGAAAAAGCCCGCACAGCAACATACGAACCCGTTATAACCTGCACCTTCTGCGCAGGTGGGTCGCCTCCAGCTTACTTTACTGCTTCCAACTTCCGCCTTGTGGGGCGGGAGGCCTGCAAACCATAAACTGATCCGGCATCCCTTATAACGAAATGTGGGTTAAAAAAGGCCCGTATGCCCGTGCGGGTATCATTACAATAGCATATCGCAGGGGAAGTTGCAATCGATTTCAGGCGATAGCGGCAATGGTTTTTTATTCCTCTTCGTCCTCGAAGAGATCTTTTTCAAAAAGTTCGTAAACTGCTTCGAATTCAGCTTCGTCCTCAATGGGAACCAGCATTTCTTCGCCGTTTACCATTTCGGTCTTGAGGATCAGCGTGCCGTATTCTTCTTCGCTTTCTTCTTCGTCCTCAGCGATCACGGGCAGGAATGCCATGTAGATCTGACCCTTGTATTCCAGAGCGTCCACATATTCCAGTTCGATCTCTTGACCGTCGTCATCGATCAGGGTAATGAAGCTGGGGCCGTATTCTTCACTCATGATAAATCCTCCTGATGGGTAGTATAAACATAGTGTAACTTTTTTGTTGCCAAAATGCAATAGACTGTGGGGAAAGTTTTCATTTGCAGAAGAAATGTTGCTATAATGTGGAAGAAACGGATGTTTTTGCAATATTGATGCCTTGAATTTGAAAAAACAGAGCAAAAGGGCAGGTTGACAGAGATGATACAATAGTAAATGGGAAAGGTTGCTTTCCCGCAACTACTAAGGAAAAGGAGGTGCCCTGTTATGGCAGAAGAACGCAATCCCCGTCAAGAGAGACAGAGCACCAGAAAGAAGAAAAAGGGAAACGGTTTTGTGACCGCGCTCAAGGTGCTTGGCACGCTCTTTACTATCGGCGTCCTTACCGCCGGTATGTTGGTCTTTTTGTTTTTGACCTATGTGAATACCACCCTCGCCGCCAGCACCGATAACTTCAATGTCGAGGTCACGGATTACGAAATGGTCCTCAGCTCCATTATTTACTATGAGGACAAGGATACCGGCGAATGGAAGGAACTCAACACCCTCTATAAGGAAGAAAACCGCATCTGGGTGGACTATGAGGACATGCCCGAGCATCTCTGGCGGGCGCTGATCGCCATCGAGGACGAGCGCTTTGAGACCCACCGCGGTGTGGATGTCAAGCGAACGGCCGGCGCTGTTGTCAATATGTTCCTGGGGATGAAGAATACCTTCGGCGGCTCCACTATCACCCAGCAGCTCATCAAGAACCTGACGGGTGAGAAGGAGGGCACGGTCAAACGAAAAGTGACGGAGATCTGCCGCGCGCTGCAGTTTGAAAAGAACTACTCAAAAGAAGAGATCCTTGAGCTATATCTCAACCGCGTCTACTTCGGTCAGATGTGTAACGGCGTAGGTTCTGCCTCCAAGGTCTACTTTGGAAAAGAAGCCAAGGATCTGACGCTGGCAGAAGCGGCCTCCATCATCGGCATTACC
This sequence comes from Oscillospiraceae bacterium, assembly GCA_017396725.1. The sequence continues at coordinate 2,398 of JAFQLA010000090.1, read as the reverse complement.
AATAACCCCTCGCAGTACGACCCCTTTATCAGCGAGTGGACGAGAGGTCAGAACAAGGAGCGTCAGGAACTGATCCTTGGCAAGATGCTGGAACTGGAAATGATCTCCCAGGAAGAGTATGACGCGGCTGTTGCACAGGAACTGGTGTTTACCACCGAGCTGCAGCGTCAGGAAGCGGCTGAGGAAGAAGCGGCTGAGGCCAAGAAGAGCAATAAGTACTATTCCTATTTTGTGGATGCCGTCATCGAAGACTGCATCAAAGCGCTGATGGAGGAATTCGGCTGGAATTACGATACCGCCGAAACCAAGCTCTATAACAGCGGCTATCGCATTTATACCACCGTGGATATGGAGATCCAGGAGATCGCCGAATCGGTGTATGAGGATATTGAAAACATCAACTATACCTCCAGCTCCGGTCAGCAGCTCCAGTCTGCCATCACCATCATGGATCCCTATACCGGCAATGTAGTGGCCATGGTGGGCGGCGTCGGTGAAAAGACCGGCAGCCGCGTGCTCAACCGCGCCACCAGTCTCCGCCAGTGCGGTTCTGCCATCAAGCCCATCTCCACCTATGCCCCCGCGCTGGATGCAGGCACCATTTCCAACGCCTCCTCCATCGATGACTATCCTGTCCGCGATGTGGGCGGCAGAGCCTGGCCTGTAAACTCCCATGTGGGGTATGACGGACTCGTTTCTCTGCGCAAGGCGGTGGCAAGCTCCCTGAACCCCTGCGCTGTCCGCGTGAACGAAGCGCTGGGTGTTGCCAACTCCTATACCTTCCTGGAAAGCAATCTCGGTATTTCCACGCTGGTGTCCGATGACCTGAACTCCGCGTCTTTGGCGCTGGGCGGTCTGACTAAGGGCGTCAGCACGGAAGAGGTTTGTGCCGCTTACTGCACCTTCCCCAATAACGGTGTCTATAACGAGCCCAGACTCTTTACCAAGATCACCGATGCTGACGGCAATATCATTATCGATAACCAGCCCGATTCCTGGGTTGCCATGAAGGATACCACCGCTTATTTCATCAACGAACTCCTCAAGGCTGTTATCACCGAAGGTACGGCCGGCAGAGCTGCCATTTCCGGTATGACCGTGGCAGGTAAGACGGGTACCACCTCCAATAACTTCGACCGCTATTTCGTGGGCTACACGCCTTACTACTGTGCCGCTGTATGGACGGGGTATGATATCAACGAAAAGATCACCGCTTCCGGTAACCCCTCCATTACCATGTGGCAGAAGGTCATGAGCAAGATCCACGAGAATCTGGAAAATAAGGGTTTCTCCAAGCCCTCTTCCGGCTTTACCACCGTGAATGTCTGCGCTGACAGCGGCCTTCTGGCAACGGAAGCCTGCGCGCTGGATATCCGCGGTAGCCGTGTCAAGAGCATGACCGTTGCCACCGGCACCGCGCCCACCGAAGAGTGCAACCTCCACGTTACCATCGAGTACTGCAATGAAGGCCAGTGCCTTGCAGGGGAATTCTGCCCTGTGGAATCTGTGGCAACAAAGGCGGTTCTGGACTACACCCGTGAAGATATCCTCAATGTGACCCACGATGTGCCCGCGGACTATATCTACACGCTGGAAGGCATCGGCGTCAGCGCGGAGGGCGAGGGCGGCACGGATATTGACAGTGAGACCGGCACCCCCGGTACTACGGGATGTACCGTTCACACCGCGGCGCCTGAGATCCCCGATATCGATAACCCCACTGTGAGCCCCGATGATCCTCTGGTGAATCCTGACGATCCCGCGGCCGGCGGAGCGGATACCGGCGCGACCATCATCGATTGGTGGAACACGCTTATCGGCGGGGGAGACACAGCATAGCCATCAATGCATAAACATAAAAAAGAAGGAACCGTCGGTTCCTTCTTTTTTTATTTCCAAAGCTTGAGGTATCCTTCATCGTGGAGCTGCTTGAGCAAAAGAAGCAGCAGAGGGCAGAGGATCATGCCGAAGATCCCCAAAATACGGAACCCCACATACATGGCAAATAGCGCTGCTATGGAGGGCAGCCCGCCCTGTGCGGCGATGAGCCGCGGTTCCAGCAGGGAGTGGGTCAGTTGCACGGTGAGGTATAAAGCCGTGAGGACCAGAGCCAAAAGGATGTTGTCCGCGGCAAAAGAGAAAAAGGCCCACGGGAGAAGCACTGTGCCTACGCCGAGAATGGGCAGCGCGTCGACGAGGGCGATGACAAAGGCCAGCAAAAAAGCATACCGTAGCCGCAAAAGTAAAAATCCGCCCAGTAACAGCGTGAAGGTGATACCTATGAGAGTCAGCTCCGCTTTGATCCATTTGAGAACGGTGGAAAAAAGCTGGGGCTTTACCTCCCGTGCAAGGACTTGCCATTTTACGGGGAGCTGACGGCGCAGAAAGGCGCGGATAG
>JAFQLA010000089.1 GCA_017396725.1 Oscillospiraceae bacterium | reverse complement strand
GTCTGTACAGCACCGCGCTTATCCCTGTAAGTCCTATGGCTCCAAGGCAGCTGAGCACTTCTTTTCCCGTGGGATCCCCTGAAAAAACATAAACAAATTCCACTGCCGCTGTAAGCCCTGCCGCCACAAGAGCGCGGATATGAGGCTTTTTAAAAAACGGCGCATCGTAAAAGGCCATGGAGGCAGAATAGATCAGCGTCACCGCTGCCACAAGGCGCAGCCGCTGCGGAAAATCCATAAAAAGCGCCGCGCCAAGGATAGCGCCGCAGGCGGCAAAAAGTCCGTCCAGTTTCGCCCCCGCCGCTGCCACGAAACCCAGCGCAAAAGGCGCACGGCCGCCGAAAACCGCGGCGCAGGATAAAATAGCGCCGCCAAAAAAACGAAGTCCCCAACGGGTAGGCGCCGACAGTTTTTCTTTCCATTTCGCTTTTGTCCATCGTTTCACAGCATTGCCCCCTTTTCTTCCCGTATTCTAGTCTTTTGCCGCTGCGAAATCCCACGAAGAAAAGGGAAAGACAAGAAAAAAGACGAGTCATATGACTCGTCTTTTTATTCTGCAAAATAGCTGCGGACAACTGCCTCGTCCTTTTGGATCTGCCGGCGCAGCGCTTCAAGAGAATCGAATTTCTTCTCTTGTCGCACACGCGCATAGAAACTGACCTCTGCCTCAGCGCCATAGAGATCGCCGGAGAAATCCAGCAAAAAGGGCTCCACCGTCACTGCCGCGCTCTCGCCCACAGTAGGACGCACACCCACATTGGTAACGCCCATATACTCGCCGCCGGCTACCTTTACTTTCGTAACATACACACCGAAAGCGGGGATCACCACCCCTTCAGGGATGGAGAGATTGATGGTGGGCACACCGATGGTGTGGCCCAATCCGCGGCCGTGGACTACGGTGCCTGTCAGCATATGGGGGTGGCCCAGAAAAGCATTGGCTTTTTCCATATCGCCCGTGACAATTATAGAGCGGATGTAAGTGGAGCTGACGCGCTCACCGTTTACTTCCACCTGCTCGATGACATCGCAGCCGATGCCCATAGCGCGGCACTTTTCTTTCAGCTTTTCCGCTGTGCCTTCACCTTTATAGCCAAAGCGATGGTCATCGCCCACCACCAGATGCCGCGCGCCCAGTTCGCCCACCAGCAGATCTTCTACAAAGCGATCCCAGGGCATGGTGCGCATAGCATCATCAAAAGGCACCACCATCACTTCATCCACACCGTAAAACCGGCGGATAAGCTTTTCTCTGTCGGCGGAGGAGTTGATCAGATCCACCTGCGCGCCCGTGACCGCGCCGCGGGGCAACCGGTCAAAGGTAAAAACAGCGGAGCGGACACCCAGCTCCTTTGCGCGCAGCACCGCCTTTTTCATCAATGCGCCGTGGCCCAGATGAACGCCATCAAAAAAGCCCAGCGCGATCACACGATTCTGCATATTATGCTCCAAAAAAGTTTTTCATGGAAACGAGGATCCCTTTCTCCTGACGGGAAACGCAGAGGAACTCGCCTTCCCGGGAATAGACGCGGTATACGCCATCCGGAAGATCCGTTTCGATAAAATTGCCGTTTCGCACACGGCGCTCCGCCGCGGCATTGGGCACGGTATAAGCGGGATAGGGCGCAAAGTAGCTGTCCACGCTCAACAAAAGCGCCTCGCCCTTTTCCTGCACCTCTTCCAGCGTCACCGCCTGAGAGGCGGTAAAACCGGCCGCCATAGTGCGCCGCAGAGAGCTCATGGCAGCGCCGCAGCCAAGAGCCGCGCCGATATCGTGGCACAGCGTTCGGATATAAGTACCCTTGGAACAGACCACACGAATAAGATACTCCTCAGGAGAGATCTCACGGAGAATTTCCAGCTCTTCAATGGTGATCCTCCGTGGCTTGCGCTCCACTTCCACGCCCTTGCGGGCCAGTTCATAGAGTTTCTTGCCGCCGATCTTGATGGCGGAATACATAGGCGGGATCTGGGAGATCTCACCCATAAACCGCGGCAGCACCGCTTCCAGATCTGCCCGTGTCACCGTGACAGCCGTTCGGGTCAGCACCTCGCCGGAGGTATCCTCCGTATTGGTGGTGATGCCCAGGCGCAGCCCCGCGATATACTCCTTATTGCCCTTTTCGGCAAACTCCACAGCCTTGGTGGCCTGCCCCACAAAAACAGGCAGCACCCCCGTTGCCATGGGATCCAGTGTTCCCGCGTGGCCGATTTTTTTGGTTTTCAGAATGCCCCGCAGCTTGGCGCACACATCCATGCTGGTCCAATCCGCAGGCTTATCGATGATAATAATACCGTTTGCCATAACGGCACTCCTGTTCTTTCAGCGCTCAAACTCTCCGCCAAGGGACGCGATAGCCCCAAGGATCTTCTCGCGGGCTTCGTCCATAGTGGCTTCCACCGTGCAGCCTGCGGCTCTTGCGTGGCCGCCGCCGCCAAGAATGGCGCAGGCATCGCTTGCGTTGATGCGGCCGCCGGTACGAAGGGAGATCTTGCTCTTGCCGGGAGCCAATTCCCGGATGGTAACGCCGCAATCCGTCCCCTCCACCAGAGCCGCAAGGGAGGAAAGCTCCTCTACATCGGCCTGGGTGGCCTGCAGAGATTCCACCATGGAAAGGGGGATCTCCATGACCACGATGCGGTCATTATCATAAAGGCGCATGTTGGCTGCCATCTGCGCTTCCATAGTGAGGCGGTTTTTGCTCTTGGTGCGGAAAAGCGCCTTATTCACCGCCGTGGCATTAAAACCGGTATCCATCAGCTCCGCCGCCACACGGTGGGTATTGGCGGTGGTGTTGGAATAGATGAAGCAGCCCGTGTCGGTGGAGATAGCCACATAGAGAGGCAGGGCGACCTCTACGCTGATCTCCGTCATTTCACGCAGCACTTCGTACATGATTTCGCCTGCGGCAGCCGCAGAGGCTACCACCAGATTTTCCTTGGCGTAGCCGGTGTTGGAGGGGTGGTGATCGATGGAAAGATCGATCTTGCCTTCAAAGTGCTGCGCGTTTTCCGGCAGCATGCCGATGGAGGCGATATCCACCGCCACCACATAGTCATGGACAAAATCCTCTGCCGCCCAATAAGGCTCGGCATAGGATTCATAAGTTTTGGTAATGCCGGGATTGGGGTAAAGGTATGCAGTCTTTCCCAGCTTGCGCAGCGCGGCACAAAGCGCCGCAGCGCAGCCCACGGTATCGCCATCGGGGCGCACATGGGTCAAAATCAGCACGCGGTCCATTTCCATGAGCCGCGCGGCAGCTTCACGATATGTCATAAAAGCTCCTTACAGATCATCATCGAGGATGATGTCGGCATTGGCGGGGTTGGCGGGTTTCACATTGCTCAGCACTTCCAGAATATGGGCGCCGTAAGCAATGGAATCATCTGCCACAAAGTGGAGTTCAGGGGTTGCCCGCAGGCGCAGATTGCGGCCCAGTTCACGGCGCAGATAGCCCGCTGCGGACTTGAGACCCTTCATGAGTTCTTTTTCGGTATCCTTATTCAGGGCGCTGACGAAGATCTTTGCCACGCTGAGGTCACTGGCGGTATCCACACGGATCACGCTGACCATACTGTCGCTGACACGGGGATCCTTCACGGTGCGCAGCAGATTTGCCATCTCGCGCTGGATCTCTTCGTTGATGCGGCCCATACGGTTACTTGCCATAATATTTTCTCCTTTCGGGAGGTAATACTCGTAGTATGAGCAGGAGGGCGAAATGTACTCTCGCCCTCCTGTTGAAAATTATCAGACCTGGATCTGTTCCATAACATAGGCTTCCACAATGTCGCCCAGCTTGATGTCGTTGTACTTTTCAAAGCTGAGGCCGCATTCGTAGCCTTCGTTGACTTCCTTCACGGTGTCCTTGAAGCGCTGCAGAGAAGCAAGAGCGCCTTCATGCACCACGATACCGTCACGAACGATACGCACGGAGCATTCCTTGCGGACGATCTTGCCGTCCAGCACATAGCAGCCGGCAACGGTGCCGACGCCGGAGACCTTGTAGGTCTGGCGGACTTCGGCATGGCCGATAACGGCTTCGCGGAACTTGGGAGCCAGCATGCCCTTCATAGCAGCTTCGATCTCGTCGATAGCATCGTAGATGACGCGGTACATGCGCATATCTACATTGGCACGGGCAGCGGCGGCGGTAGCCACGGAGTCAGGACGGACATTGAAGCCAACGATGATGGCGTTGGAAGTGGCCGCCAGCATAACGTCGGATTCGTTGATGGCGCCGACAGCACCGTGGATCACGCGGACGCGGACTTCTTCGTTGGTGATCTTTTCCAGAGAAGCCTTCACCGCTTCCACGCTGCCCTGAACGTCTGCCTTGACGATGAGGTTCAGGTTCTTCATTTCGCCTGCCTGGATCTGGTTGAAGAGATCTTCCAGAGAAACCTTGGACATGGATGCGCTGGACTTGGCCTTTTCTTCTGCCTTGCGCTGTTCCACCAGTTCGCGGGCCAGCTTTTCATCGGCAACGGCATTGAAGGTGGCACCTGCGGTGGGCGCTTCGCTCAGGCCGGTGATCTCCACGGGAACGGAGGGGCCGGCTTCCTTCAGCTTCTGACCGCGATAGTCCACCATAGCGCGGACGCGGCCAACGGAAGTGCCTGCGATGATGATATCACCCTGCTTGAGGGTACCGTTCTGCACCAGAAGGGTTGCCACGGGGCCGCGGCCCTTATCGAGACGGGCTTCGATGACGGTGCCCTGTGCGAAGCGGTTGGGGTTAGCCTTGAGTTCTGCCATTTCAGCGGTAAGGGTAACCATTTCCAGCAGGTTATCGATACCGATGTTCTTCTTGGCAGAGATCTTGCAGCAGATGGTCTCGCCGCCCCAATCTTCGGGAACGAGGCCATGCTCGGTCAGCTGCTGCATGACCTTATCGGGGTTGGCATTCTGCTTATCGATCTTGTTGACGGCCACGATGATGGGAATCTCAGCGGCCTTGGCATGGTTGATGGATTCGATGGTCTGGGGCATGATACCGTCGTCTGCGGCTACCATCAAAATAGCAATGTCGGTGATCATAGCGCCGCGGGCACGCATGGAAGTGAATGCCTCATGGCCGGGGGTATCCAGGAAGGTGATGGGCTTGCCATTGACCTGTGCCTGATAAGCACCGATGTGCTGGGTAATGCCGCCGGCTTCGCCGGAGGCAACGGATGCGTTGCGGATGGTATC
>JAFQLA010000088.1 GCA_017396725.1 Oscillospiraceae bacterium | reverse complement strand
CTCAGGGGTTTTTCCAATAGTTCCGGATTTTCCAGCGGCTTTCGGATCAGCTTCACAGTTCTGGAATAATAATAGCCATCCGCAATGCGCTCATCAATAGTAAGACCCAGATCTACGCTCTCCCGCATGGAGACATTGCCGTTTTCATCATAGAAGGGGCGCTTTTTGATCTCGCCCACTACGCAGAATACCGAGCAGGTACCCCAGTTGGTAAGATGATGATAGCCTGCGTGCAGCCCGATGGACCCCAGATTGGAAAGCACTGCCGAGCAGTAAAAAGGATCGGTAGCGATGACTCCCGCCGGCATCCAGCCGTGTCGATCCAAAAAGCGGGCGCCTGCGCCCACCAGCTTCAAAAGGAACACCGGCAGTTTCTGAATCACATCCATGCTGGCGGTAGAGGGGTCTTTTTCCTCACTGCGGCAGAAGGATACCTGACGGTAGATCTCATCATGGATGGTATCGATGGTGTCGCTGCCCTTGGAGCGGATCTGCGCCAGCGCCTCGGCACCGTTGTCAGAAAAGATCTTTTTCACCGTAAAGGCCGCCGTCACAGCATTGCGCTGGTACATGGTCTGATTGGCGATAAAGCGGTTCATCTTGGGACGAAGGGTGATGGTTTTGAGCACGGCGGTGACCATCACCTGAAAAAGGTTATACGCATATGCAGGATTATCTGCATTCTTTTTGGCAAGATACGCGTTGATGTTGGTAAGGTCGATGCGCTCGCTGATAAACGCCTCGTTGTCGCAGCGGTTGGGATACATCAGCGGCATAATGGCATGCATGGAGCTGATTTTCTTCAGTCTTACGCCATCTTTTCTGTCTCCGAATTTTTTACCCATTTTTCCCTCTCTTTCTTGCAGACAGCACACACAACTGTCTGCCTATGTAAATAATAGCATATTACACTAAACTGAAACGAAACTGACAAGGCGCGCCGCAGCCTATATTATCGCGGCGGCAGAAGCACGGTAAATTCCGTGCTGCCATTTTCACTTTTCACCGTCACACTGCCCTCATGCAGCTCCACCACACGGCGCACAATGGCAAGGCCTACGCCGTTGCCTTCGGCGGCATGAGATTCATCCGCCTGATAAAACTTTCGGAAAATCTTTCCCTGCTGCTCTTCAGGGATCTCGTTGCCCTCGTTTTTCACCGTGACGGCAAGCACTTTTTCCCGCCGCGCAATATTGACCTCTACCGTTCCGCAGCGGGGCGTGAACTTGATGGCATTATCCAGAAGATTGAGCCAGACCTCCTGCAAAAGAGATTCATTGGCGCAGATCTCATATTCATCGAAATCCACTACCAGCTCCAGCTGTTTTCTCTCCCATTTTTCGCTAAGAAGCAAAATGCAGGAGCGGATCTGCTCGGAGAGATTGAAAACAGAGGTATCTGTCAGGATCGTCTGGTTTTCCACCTTGGTAAGGCTCAGCACATTGGTGGCCATACGGGAGAGCCGCAGGGATTCTTCCTCGATAATGCGGAGATATTCCTCCTGCTGCTCTGCGGTAAGATGTCCTTTACGAAGAAGCTTTGCGAATCCCGCGATGGAAACAATAGGCGTTTTGAACTCATGGGAGAAATTGTTGATGAAATCGTTTCGCAGCATTTCTGTGCTCTGCAGTTCCTGCGCCATGCGGTTAAAGCTTTCGCTGATCTCCACCACCGCAGGGTGATGACCGGGCCCCGGCGGATAATGGATGCGGGCGTGGTAATCCCCGTCAGCCAGTCGGTTCATCTGGTTGATGAGCCGGTTGACAGGTTTCATGGGGATCCTGCCCAGAACCAATGTGATAAGAAAGCCCACTACAAAGGTGGAAAGTCCAAAGAGAAGCAGCAGCTGCAGTGATGAGATCTGCGTATCATCGGGGCCCGTGAGAACTTCAAAATGCAGCAGCAGCGCGGCGGTAGCCAAAACCAGCAGCAGCGTTACCAGCACGAAGCTGCCCACAAGAGCGGAAAAAAGCAGGGTGAGCCCCACGCGGTATTTTCTCTGTTTTTTCATGCGCCCTCCCTTATACCTTTTTCACAGCCTTATAGCCGAGTCCCCGCACGGAAACGATCTCAAACTCGTCCCAGCCTTCAAAGCGTTTGCGAAGGCGGCCGATATGCACCGTCACCGTTTCCCAGCCGGTGTCGCTCTCCACACCCCAGATCTCATCCATCAACTGGATGCGGGTGAAGATCTTTCAGGGATAGGAAAGCAGTTTATAGAGAAGTAAAAATTCCTTTTGCGGCAGTTCGTGTACTTCTTCTCCCCGCCGCACGGTAAAGGAGTCATAATCCAGCACTACCTGCCCCACGGTGACCTTGCGCTCACTGGCAATACGGGCGCGGCGCAAAAGGGCACGGATGCGAAGGAGCATCTCCTCTTCATCGATAGGCTTTGTAATGTAGTCATCCGTTCCCACCAGAAAGCCCTTGTGCTTATCTTCAGGCAGCTGCTTGGCAGATATCATGAGAATGGGAAGGTTATTGTCACTTTGGCGCAGCGTTTTTGTGAATTCATAGCCGTCCATTTTCGGCATCATGATATCCAGCACCACCAGATCTATATGCTCGCTGTCCATGCATTCCAGCGCCTCAGCGCCGTTGCAGGCGGTCAGCACGGTATAGTTTTCCGCCTCCAGCACCGCACGGAGCAAAAGGCGGGTATTTTTATCGTCATCCACTACAAGGATCCGGAACATTGTCATCACCTCACATGCTGACCTTAGCGCAGCGCCATAAACTGAATCTAAACTGATTATAGCATAAACGCCGCTCCACAAAAATACAAAAAGAGACCCGAAGGTCTCTTTTCAGTCGTTTAAATAATAGGTATAGCTGTCACCAAGGCGCAAAAGGCCGTCTTTTTCCATGCGGCTCAGCTCACGGGAAAGAGTGGAGCGGTCCACCGCGAGATACTCCGATAGCTGCGTGCGGTTCATATGCAGGCGGATATGGCCTTCCGCTTCATCGCCGTAGCGCTCGCGCATCATCCGCAAGAAAAGCAATACCCGTTCCCGCAAAGGCTGGGTAGAGATGACCTCCGTGCGGTAAAAAAGCTTAACGGTATGGTTGGCAAGGGCCGTTTCCAGATTGGCACGAAAGCGCAGATTGGCCCGCAGCGCCATTTCATCCGCATCGGCATGCATCAACGCGGCAGGGTCAAACCACAAAAGCTCCCCCGCCGCCGTGCAGCGGCAGCTCCGTGTCCAGGTGGCACGGGTAGTGGAGAGCTCAGGAATGCCGAAAAGGCTCCCTGTGCGGTATACATTGGTCAGGGCGTTGGTGCCGCTCCCCGTGGTCTTCCCGGCAAAAAATTCCCCCGAAACCACAATAGCCATCTTATTCGCGGACTCCTCTTCCCGAAAGACCACATCATCTTTCTGGTAGGAGACAAATTCGCAGGAGAACTTTTCCGCCCAGAAGGTGACCTCTTCAAAAGAAAAGCTTTTCAAAAGGCGGCAGCGGCTGAGGATCTCCGCCGCGCGGATCATGTTCTCTTTCATGTCGTCACCTCACAAATAAGATACCGCACAAAACGCTGAGAAAATCGGCACACAGGATTCCCGCCAACCGACTTCCTTTTCATCTTATCATCTTCCCGTATCGGCGGCAAGTCTTCTTTTCTTCACAAACCCTTCAAAAGATGTTCATAATTTGTTCACCACCTGATGCCGCGCATCCTGTATTATAATCTTACAGGGATCGATCCCTAAGGACTGCAGATGGGGATGCAGTTCAGACTTCATTGATGTTTCCTTAATTCTCTCTTTCTTTTGGAAAACAGCTCATGCGGCGAAAGCTGCATGGGCTTTTTTCTGTTTTTAGTTTATTGCAATCTGCCCGGAGCTCCTTTATAATGGCTCTTGTAGATTTTTGCGCTTTTTGCGCCTTTTTAAATAAAAGGAGATACCGAATATGGATTATGCAAAAGAATCCCTTCGCCTCCACGGCGAGTGGAAGGGCAAGATCACGGTGAATGCCACCGTTCCCGTAGAAAGCAAGGATGATCTCTCCCTTGCCTACACCCCCGGTGTGGCCCAGCCCTGCCTTGAGATCCAGAAGGATGTGAATAAGAGCTACGAGCTGACCCGCCGCCACAATCTCTGCGCTGTTATTACCGACGGCAGCGCCGTTCTCGGCCTTGGTGACATCGGCCCTGAAGCCGGCATGCCCGTCATGGAAGGCAAGTGCGTTCTCTTCAAAGCCTTCGGCGATGTGGACGCTTTCCCCCTCTGCATCAAGAGTCAGGATGTGGACGAGATCGTCAACACCGTTTACATGATCTCCGGCTCTTTCGGCGGTGTGAATCTGGAAGACATCGCCGCTCCCCGCTGCTTTGAGATCGAGCGCAAGCTGAAAGAAAAGTGCGACATCCCCATTTTCCACGACGACCAGCACGGCACTGCCATCATCACTCTGGCGGGCCTTACCAACGCGCTGAAAGTAGTTGGCAAGAAGAAGGAAGATGTGAAGGTGGTCACTTCCGGTGCCGGCGCCGCAGCGATCTCCATTGTAAAGCTGCTGCTGAGCGCAGGCTTTAAAAACATCACGATGTGTGACCGCAAGGGCGCCATCTACGCCGGCCGCGAAGGTCTCAACTGGATCAAGGAAGAAATGGCTCAGGTCACAAACCTCGAAAAGAAGAGCGGCAGCCTTGCCGAT
>JAFQLA010000087.1 GCA_017396725.1 Oscillospiraceae bacterium | reverse complement strand
GGCAGCGAAGTGAGTATTTTCGCCAACGTGCTTGCCGATATCGGCGATGAGCAGAGCATTGAGCAAAATCTTTCCACATTTTCCGCCCACATGGTGAATATCGTCCGCATTCTGGAAGAAGCGGATGAGGAAAGTCTGGTGCTTTTCGATGAGCTGGGCGCCGGTACCGACCCTGTGGAGGGCGCGGCGCTGGCCATTGCCATCATCCAGCATGTGCGTGAGAAGGGGGCGAAGATCGCCGCCACTACCCACTACGCTGAGCTGAAAACCTTTGCCATGACCACTGCGGGAGTGGAAAACGCCTCCTGCGAGTTCGATGTGGAGACCCTGCGCCCTACCTATAAGCTCCTTATCGGTATTCCCGGTAAGTCTAACGCCTTTGCCATTTCTCAGCGGCTGGGCCTTGATATGGCAGTCATTGAAACCGCCAAGGCGCAGATGGACTCCGAGAGCATCCGCTTTGAAGATGTGCTGACGCAGCTGGAAAGCAAGCGCCAGCATCTGGAAAAAGAGCAGCTTAAGACTGAGCAGCTGATGGCCCAGCGGGAGACGGACGCCAGGAAGGCCCGTGAATTCCGCGAGCAGATGGAGCGAGCCAAGGAAAATGCCCGCAGCAAGGGTGAAAAGGAAGCCCGCCGTATTGTGGAAGAGGCCCGCGCCGCGGCAGATCTGGTCTTTGAGCAGCTCAAGGAGCTGCAAAAACAGCAGAATAAGCAAAACAACGCTCAGGCCATGAATGACGCCAAGACTTCCATCCGCCGCCAGCTCAACGAGGCGGAGGATGCATTGGGCCGTCAGGAGGCAGAGCCCATGCCCGCTCCCAGCCGCCCTATCGAAGAAGGGGACATGGTGGAGCTTCGCGGCGTGAAGATGCCCGCCAGCGTTGTGAATGTCAATAAGGACGGCACGCTCCTCCTCAAAGCCGGCAACATGAAGATGACGGTGAAGGCGGAGGAAGTGCGGTTGATCGAAGGCGGCGAAGGTCTTGCCAAAAAGAAAACTGCCGACTACATGAAAAAATCCGCGCAGGCTCTCAATATGCGCCGCGCCTCCTCTGAGGTGGATCTTCGCGGCATGATGAGCGACGAGGCGGAGATCGTGGTGGAAAACTATCTTGATAGCGCCTATGTCAGCAAGCTGGGTACCGTCACCATTATCCACGGCAAGGGCACCGGCGCGCTGCGCAAGGCTGTCCATGCGCTTTTGAAGCGCCATCCCCATGTGAAAAACTTCCGTCTGGGCCGCTATGGCGAAGGAGAGTCCGGCGTGACCATTGTGGAACTGAAGTAAGGGCTGGGTTTGCTTGGCGTTTTATATGGTTTTATTTTGCGGCAAATCGACAGGTTTGTAGAAAAACACATTGACGATTTTGCAAAAAGCGAGTATATTATAATATACACATACGCAAAGTATTGCTGAAGGAGAGAACATTATGTGTACTCAGGAAATTACCGTTAACAACGAAGTGGGCCTGCATGCCAGAGCCGCTACCTTCTTCATTCAGAAGGCAAATGAGTTCAAGTGCGGTATTTGGGTGGAAAAAGACGAGCGCCGTGTGAATGCCAAGAGCCTTTTGGGCGTGCTGTCTTTGGGCATTGCGCAGGGCAGTGTCATCACCGTGATCGCTGACGGCAGCGATGAAAAGCAGGCAGTTGCCGCTCTGCAGGAACTGGCTGACAACAACTTTGGCGAATAATAAGAATTGAAAGAAGCCACACCGTTTAAGCGGTGTGGCTCTTTTCTTTTGACCGGATTTTTGATACACTAAAGAAAAACAGGAAAGGAGGATGCCGCATGACACGGGATGAACTGCGCGAAAAAGCCAATGATCTGCCCCTTGTGCCCGGGGTCTATCTCATGATGGATAAAACGGGCAAGGTCATTTATGTGGGTAAGGCGAAGAAGCTTCGCAACCGTGTGAGCCAGTATTTTCAGGATAGCGCCGCCCATAACCTCAAAACCAAACTGATGGTTTCGCAGGTGGATCGGTTTGATACCATTTTCGTCTCCAGCGAGTTTGAGGCGCTGGTGCTGGAAAACTCCCTCATCAAGCAGCATATGCCCCACTACAACATCCTCCTGAAGGACGATAAGGGCTATCCCTTTGTGCGGCTGGATGTGAAGGCGGAGTATCCCCGATTCACCCTTGTCAACAAAACCGCGGAGGATGGCGCCAAGTATTTCGGTCCCTTCGGCGGCCGGCAGGAGACCCGCATGGCGCTGGACGCGGTGCGCGCGGCCTTCAAGCTGCCCACCTGCTCCAAGCAGTTCCCACGGGATCTGGATAAGGAGCGGCCCTGTCTCAACCACCATATGGGTAAGTGCGACGGGTTCTGCCGCAGCGCTATGACCGCAGAGGAATACCGCGGGCGGATCCATCAGGCGGTGATGCTGCTGGAAGGCCGCTATAAGCAGCTGACCCGCTCCATGGAAGAGGAGATGGCACGCCTTGCCGAAGACCTTCGCTTTGAAGAGGCGGCCCTTTTGCGGGACCGCATCCGCGCCATTGAGACCCTTGGGAAAAAGCAGAAGGTCATTGCCGGTATCTGCGCCGATACCGATGTGTGGGGCATCTACCGCGGGGAAGTCAAAAGCGGCTACGCGGTGCTCCATGTGGAGGACGGTCAGCTGACCTACCGCGAAACAGAGCTTTTCTCCGCCATGGTGGAGGAGAGTCCTTCCGAACTGCTTGCTGCCGTTACCGCGCAGTACTATCTGCCCCGCGGCGCTATGCCGAGGGAAATCCTGCTGCCTTGTGAAATGGAAGGCAGCGAAGAGCTGGCACGGGTGCTCTCCGATCGCTCCGGCCGCAAGGTGACGGTGCGTGTTCCCCAACGGGGAGAAAAGGCAGAGCTTTTGCGCATGGCGGAGCGCAACGCCAGAGAAGAGGTGGAGCGTGCCACCACAGAAGCCGAGCGCACCGACAAGACCCTTGCCCTTTTGGCAAAAATGTGTTCTTTGTCCGCCCCGCCCCGCCGTATGGAGGCCTACGATATTTCCAACACGGGAAAAAGCGACATCGTGGCATCCATGACGGTCTTTCAGGGCACGCGGCCTTTGAAGCGGGATTACCGCAAGTTTAAAATCAAATCTCTTGCCGATCATCCCGATGACTATTCTTCCATGCGGGAGGTGCTGACACGGCGCTTCCGCCGCTATCTGGAAGGGGACGAGAAATTCAATGCCCTTCCCGATCTGCTGCTTATCGATGGCGGCGCCACCCACGCCGATGTGGCCCGCGGCGTTTTGCGTGAGCTGGGACTCAGCGTGCCTATTTTCGGTATGGTGAAGGACGACCGCCACCGCACCCGCGCCCTTATCACGGCGGATGGGGAGGAGATCGGCATTCAGGCAAATCAAAGCGTCTTTTCCCTCATTGGCCGTATTCAGGAGGAGACCCACCGCTTTGCCATCACCTTCCACCATGAAAGTCACGGCAAGAGCACTGTGCGCTCCGGCCTGGATAAGATCCCCGGTGTGGGGCAGACGCGGCGCAAGGCGCTCCTTGGCCGATTCAAGAGCATCCGCGCCATCAAGGAAGCGACGGTAGGGGAACTTTCCTCCGTGGTGCCTAAGAATGTGGCGCAGGCGGTGTATGACTACTATCACAGCGAAAAGAAGGCACAAGAGGA
The DNA here is from genome assembly GCA_017396725.1 of Oscillospiraceae bacterium. The sequence goes on along the minus strand of JAFQLA010000087.1, from coordinate 1,106 downwards.
TGAAACTGTATCTTAAATACTGCGGCGGCTGCAATCCGATCTATGATAGAAGCCTTGTAAAAGACCGCATAGCGGCGGATTTCCCTGCCTTTACCATCACCCGTGAAGAAAATGAAGCGGACCGCGCGGCGGTGATCTGCGGCTGCAGCCGTGCCTGCGCGGCGGTGAGCGAAGCATACCGCGGAGAGGAAGCTGAATACATTACCTCCATGGCGGATTATGAAGAGGTCAAGCGCAAATGGAACAAAGTATAAAAACCAAATGCCCCTATTTCGGCCGCTGCGGCGGCTGTCAGCTGCAGGGCTATGCCTATGAAGAGCAGCTGACTATGAAACAAAACCGGCTCCGGGAACTGCTGGGTGAATTCGGCCCGCTGGAGCCTATCATCGGCATGACTGAGCCTGACCATTACCGCTGCAAAGTGCATGCCGCCTTTGGCCGCGGACGGGACGGCAAGATCATCTCCGGCGTTTATCAGGCGGAGAGCCACCGCATCGTGGATGTGGAAAACTGCATGATCGAGCATGAGGCGGCGGGGAAAATCATCGCCGAGATCAAGGCGCTTTTGCCCCGCTTCAAGCTGCAGCCCTATGATGAGGATCGCCGCCGCGGCTTTTTGCGCCATGTGCTGGTGCGTGTGGGCCGATTCAGCGGAGAAGTGATGGTGGTGCTGGTGACGGCAAGCCGCCTTTTCCCGGGAAAGAAGGAGTTTGTAAAAGAGCTTCTGCGCCGCTGCGGCGCTATTACCACCGTGGTGCAGAATATCAACGACCGCGATACCAGCATGGTGCTGGGCAAGGACAATGAAACGCTGTACGGCCCCGGCCGCATCAGCGATACTCTCTGCGGCCTTTCCTTCCTGATCTCCCCCGGTGCCTTTTATCAGGTGAACCCCGTGCAGACGGAGGCGCTCTATGGCACAGCTATGGATTTTGCCGCCCTTACGGGGGAGGAACTGGTAGTGGACGCTTATTGCGGCACGGGTACCATCGGCCTCATCGCGGCGAAAAATGCCCGTCAGGTGGTGGGCGTGGAACTCAACCGTGACGCGGTGAAGGACGCAACGCTCAATGCCAAACGAAACGGCGTGAAAAATGCCCGCTTCT
>JAFQLA010000086.1 GCA_017396725.1 Oscillospiraceae bacterium | reverse complement strand
TGAGGAGGGCGCTTTTGTTATCTTGTTTTTCGACAAAATTCGTGCTACCATACTGCTATCAAAAGGGCGCCTGCGCCCAAAAGGAGAAAATTATGTTTTGTGCGTTTTGCGGCAAACAGATTTCCGACACGGCTAAATTCTGCCCTGCCTGCGGCAAGGCAACGGGCGTCGGCGCGCCTGTGAGCGCACCCGCTCCTGCGCCTGTGAGCGCACCTGTGCCTCAGCCTGCACCTGCACCCGCGCCTATTCCTGTGCCTGCGCCTGCGCCTCAGGGTGGACCCTGCTGCCATGTCTGCAGAACCCCTATCCCCTGCGGCGACACCTGCCCCAACTGCGGCGCCAAGCTGCCGGTTCCCGGCCCCGGCACCACCTGGGCGGATGTGATGGAGGCGGAAAGGCACGCCAAGGCCAAAAAGAAGAAAGCGTGGCTCGTTGTGGGCTGCGTATTGGGCGGCCTTGTGGCCCTCACCCTTATCGCTTTGCTGCTGCTCCGCTTCCTTGGCATCGGCGGCATGTTGGGCTCCGCGGAGGATACCCCTGCGGAGGAGGCCTCTGCGGAAGAGGCGGCGCTCACCTACAATGAAGGCATGAACGGCGGCGGCGACGCCTACGACAGCGGCGACTACGAAACGGCGCTGGAGTATTATCTCGCGGCATTGGACGCCGCGGAGGGCGGCGAAGAGGAACTCAACGCCCGCTCCTGCCTTGCAAGAACCTATCTCGCCCTTGAAGAATACGAAAGCTGCATGGAAATGTGCCACGCCGTGCTGGAGACGGACGCGGAGCTGGTGGAGATGTATGCCTATCTTGCCCAGTGCTATTATGAAACGGGGGATCCCTATCTGGCGCTGGACACCGTGTATCTCGGCATGAATGTGGACGATACTTACGGCCCCCTTGTGGAGTTTTCCATCCGGCTGGAAGAGGAACTGGGTATTGCCGCTCCCGAGGAAACACCCGAAGAGATCGTGGATGTGGGCATTCCCGACCTCATCACCGTGACGGTGATGGTGGGTGACCCCATGGCGGAGCTTTGCATAGAGCTTGCCTATCAGCTGGGCTATGAGCTGGGGGTGGACACCGGCGTTGCCTCTCTGGACGATCCCTTTGTGGCTATGGACATGATGCTGGCGGGGGAATCGGACGCGCTGATGGCCTCCGTCACCCAGGCCACCTGCGAGGAAATGGGCTACGGCGATTTTGTTTACACCCTGCCTTACTGCGAGTGGGCGGGTGAGGAATACTGCGTTGTGCTGCCCGCCACCCACGCGGATCTGCGGGACGCTTTCAGCGAGATCATCATTCTTTTGAGCGAGGCGGGCGTGATGCAGGAAATGCTGGACGCCATGCTCCCCGGCGCGGTGGCGCTGTACTGATCGCCGACGCCGCCAAGCATTCTGTGAACAGAAAAAAGCAAGAGGGAAACCTCTTGCTTTTTCTTTTTTACTGTGGTAAGATAAGCTCCACAAGTGAATCGGCTTTGTTTTGTCTGTTTTTGGAATGGCCCCAAGGGAGGAGTCTAGCCAAAAGCAGATATTTTTTTGCCTCCCGCGGGTCAAAATTCCATTTTGCCTTCAAGGAGGACGAAACTATGAGTATCTATCGCAAGGACCCCACCGCAGATCGCGCCATAGGCGCGCTGGAGCGGGAGTGGAAGGAAAAAGAAAAGCTGGCCAAGCGCGTGCGCCGTCTGCGGGAGCAAGGGCTGCTGCGGCCCCACATGGAGGCGCGGCTGCGCCGTGAGTTCACGGGCATCTACCGCCGCCTCTGGAACGAGATATGAAAAAAGAGAGTCGCTTTTGCGACTCTCTTTTTTTAGCTTTACTTGGCTTCCACGGGGAAGGAGGAGATGGCATTGACCGCGCGGCGCAGGATCAAGGTGGCGTCACCGGAGTTGACGCGCCCGTCGCCATTGAC
>JAFQLA010000085.1 GCA_017396725.1 Oscillospiraceae bacterium | reverse complement strand
TCAGCCCCTGAGCATAAGGGGCGAAGGAGGCGATCTTTTCATCCGCTACGGCAAAGCTTTCATTCAGCGCCGCGATCTTTCCCTGCAGCTCCTGACGGGAGAAGCGGGGCAGCTCAAAGCGGAAGGGCTTGAGGGCTTCCAGCGCCGCCGTCTCTTCTTCGCTTCCGCTGCGGATGAGGGCGAATTTCACGCCGGTTTTGGTTTTTTCAAGGCTCAGGGTCTTTACCGCTTCCCCGAGGTTTTCATACTCGGCCCGGGGCGCGTCGTAAAGGAGGATCTCAAGACCCTTTTGCGCCAGAGCATTCACCTCGGCGGGATCCAGATCGCCCCAGCTCTTTACTCTTTCCAGCTCCGCGGTAAGGGCAACGCGGCGGGCGAGGAGCTGCTTTTTCTCCTCTTCCAGCGCGCAGATCTCCTCCGCGGCGGTATAGGCCTCTGCGGGACTTACATCGAGGGCGGCGGCATTTTTTACTTTCTTTTCCAAAACGCTGAAAAGGGCGCTTTCCAAAAGCGTGATCCGCTCTTTCAGTTCTTCCAGAGTTTTGCCTGAGCCTTCCGTGATCTCGATGTGAAGGATGCCCAGCTTACGAAGGATCTTCAGGCATTCGTTCTTTTTGTCTCCCGGTATGATGAGGGAGACCTTTTTCATAGGCACAATCATACGCTCACACCTCCGTTCCCGCGCTCACATCGCCGCGCTCGGCAATCTTGCGCTTGGAGATTTTGGAGCGAACCACGGCGCTGACCTGCTGGTCCGCCATATAAATGGAGATTTTTTTGATATTCTCCTGTGTTTCGGGGATCTTGACTTTTTCGAAGAGATTCACTCTCTGGGAGGTTGCCAGAAGCTCTTTTTCCAACAGTCTTACCTGCTCTTCCAGCACTTCCACCTCAAGATCCAGAGACATTGCTTTTTCCATATGATCTGCGGCGATATCCACCCAAAGGGGCGTTTCGTACAGATCGTAGTCGCTTCTGGAAAAATCCGCGCCTTCAAAGGTGGGGATGGCAACGCCTGCAATGTTGCCGTATCCCTTGCGGATGTTGCTCACGGTGATGACGCCTTCGGGGAAGGCCTCCTTCTCGCTGAAAACAGCGATCCATGAGCCGAAGCCTTCTTCAAGGGCTTCCTTTTCCCTGCGAACGGCCTGGGCCTTAAGCTCAATACCGCGGATCTCAGACTGGAGCTGCTGCTTTTTCAGCGTCAGAGTAGGCAAATATCTCCGGTACATTTTGAGGGCGTCTTTTTGTACCTTTAACTCGTTTTTGGTTAATTTGATTTTTGCCAAAACGATCCGCCCCCCTTACTGAACAGGCCAGAACGCATCGGTAAGATCCGACTTGATGCCGGTTTCGTCTTTTTCAAAACATTCGGCAAGAATTTCCCAGCCGAGATCCAGCGATTCTTCCAGCGTGAGATTGACGGAAAGATCCATCAGCTTGTTTTCGAAAAGCAGACCGTACTTCAAGAGCTTTTCGTCCCAGCGGGTCATGGCAAAGCCCATGTTTTTCTTTTCTACGGTTTCTTTGTAGGAAGAATAGAGGCGGATCATGGCGTCCATCAGGGCGCGGTGATCCTTGCGGGTCTTGCCGTTTACATTCTGCTTCAGGCGGGAGAGGGAGCCGAAGGGCTCGATACGGCCGCCCTTGAGATAATACTGACCTTCGGTGATATAACCGGTGTTGTCGGGCACGGGATGGGTGACATCGTCGCCGGGCATGGTGGTCACCGCAAGGACGGTGACAGAGCCGGATTTATCAAAGTCAACCGCCTTTTCATAGCGGGAAGCCAGCTGAGAATAGAGGTCACCGGGGTAGCCGCGGTTGGAGGGCACCTGTTCCTGCGTAATGGCGATCTCCTTCATGGCGTCCGCGAAGTTGGTCATGTCGGTGAGGAGCACCAGCACGTCCTTATCCTGCAGGGCAAACTGCTCTGCCAC
>JAFQLA010000084.1 GCA_017396725.1 Oscillospiraceae bacterium | reverse complement strand
TTTCGAGGGCTTTCCTTTCGCCGTTGTGGGGATAGCACTACCCCGCCACCGCTGCGGGGTCCCCCTCCCCTGACGAGAGGGAGGCTTTGGGGGTGCAAAGGGGAGGCTTTGGGGGGCAAAGGGGAGGCTTTGAACTACCCCTCCGCCTGCGTCGCAGGCACCTCCCCTGACAAGGGGAGGCTTTGATGCGGCAAAGCCGCAAGGGCTATCGTATCCCCTGACAGCGACAAGCCTGCGGCTTGCTTGCATAAGCCAGCTCTAAGCGGCAAAGCCGCTGAGAGCTGCCGCAAAGGGGAGGCTTTGATAGGATTCGACACATTCCGCAAACTTCGACACGCTTCGACACATTCCGCGCAAAGGAGACGCCTATGGCCATCAAAACCGTATTCTTCGATCTGGACGGGACGCTGCTGCCCATGGATCAGGAAAAATTCATTGAAGATTACATCCGCCGCCTGTGCATGTATCTCGCCCCCCACGGCTACGATCCCAAGGCCGTGGCGGACGCGCTGTGGAAAGGCACCGCTGCCGCCGTGGTGAACGACGGCTCCGTCACCAACGAAAAGCGGTTCTGGCAGGTGTTCTCCGCCCTTTTGGGGGAAAAGATCCTCTCCGACGCCCCCATTTTCGATCGGTTTTACCGCGAGGAATTCCCCAAGGTGAAAGAAAGCGCCGGCTTCAACCCCAAGGCAAAGGGCCTGATCGAGAGCCTCAAGGCCCGGGGCATTGGCTGCGTGCTGGCCACCAACCCCGTTTTTCCCGCCGCCGCCACATACCACCGCATCCGCTTTGCGGGGCTGGAGGTGGAGGATTTCCGCTTCGTCACCACCTTTGAAAATAGCTCCTTCTGCAAGCCCAACCCCGATTACTACCGTGAGCTGCTGACCAAATTGGATCTCAAGGCGGAAGAATGCCTCATGGTGGGGAACGACGCCCACGAGGATACCGCCGCCGCAAAGGCGGGGCTGGAGGTCTTTCTCCTTACCGACTGCCTCATTAATTCCAAGGGCCACGATATCGCCGCCATCCCCCATGGCGACTGGGCGGCACTGGAAAAGCGCCTTGGCGAAATCTGACATGCGGGCGGGTAAAAATGCCATGGGGCATCTCATGGCCTTTCTTTGCGTTTTGGCGTGGGGCACCTCGTTCCTTGCAAGCAAAAGCCTGATGGAGAGCTTTTCCGCGGTGCAGCTGATGTGGCTTCGGTTTTTAGTAGCGTACATCGTCATGTGGATCCTGCACCCCAAGTGGCGCTTTTGCTTAAAAGAGGAGGGGATGTTTTTCCTCATTTCCCTCTTTGCCAATACCCTTTATTTTCTGGCGGAAAATACCGCCCTGCAGCTGACCCAGACCTCCAACGTCTCCATTCTTGTGACCACGGCGCCCATCTTCACCGCGGTGCTTTTGCGGCTGGGACGGGACAAGGTGCGCATCACGGCACGGCAGGCGGCGGGGTTCGCCATCGCCCTTTTGGGGGTGGTGCTGGTGGTGCTCAACGGCGTGTTCCGCTTGCGGCTGAGCCCCGCGGGGGATCTATTGAGCCTTGCCGCGGCTTTGAGCTGGGCGGTCTACGGCGTCATCGCCGCGCCCTACGCCCAGCGGTTCAACGGGTTTTTCATCACCCGCAAGCTGATGTTCTACGGACTTCTTTCCACAACGCCGCTGCTGATCCTGGACCCGCACCCCTTTGACCTTGGGGCTTTGCGCGGGCCCGAGGCCCTCTTTTCCCTTTTGTATCTGGGCGTGGTGTGCAGCGCCTGCTGCTACATCATGTGGAACCGGGCCATGCGGGATATCGGCGTGCTGACGGCCAACATCTACATCTATGTCATCCCCGTGGTGACGCTCCTTGCCGGGGCGGCGCTGATGGAGGAGACGGTCACCGCCCTTGGCGCGGCGGGGATCGCCATCGTGATCTTTGGTATGGCGATCAGCAATGTGAAAAAGAAAGCATGAGGAGAGCCTTAGGAGGGGCAAGGCGGCTTGGGAGAATTCGCATAAAAAAGAGAGAGCCAAAAAGGCTCTCTCTTTTCTTTTTATCGCATCTCTTTATCGCAGCGTCTTGGGATAGTCCCCCGCGTCGTGGAGGGCCTGCAGAGCCGCGGCCACAATGGGCTTATCCTCCTGATAGGTCATGCCGAACCACTTGGAGTCCGAATGCAGCACCGCAACATCCATTTCGCCGGCGCGGATGAGATGGTCCACCAGAATGGGGAGCAGGCACTCGGCCTTCAGCTCGCCTTCGCCCAGACCCTTCAAAAATTCATGGAAATAGTCCTCGATCTTGCCGAAGATCCAGGGGGTGAAGCCCCAGAAATTCATGGAGACGATGCTCTCCCCGTCCAGCACCTCGTCCTTCACGGTGTCGCGGATGGTGCCGTCGGCCTCCAGGGCGATCTTCAGCGTTTCCACCACTTCGGTGAGGTTGCCGCCTTCTGCCTTGCAGACGCCGCGGCTCACGGTGCCGTGGGCGCTGACGGTATTTTTCAAACGGTAGCCCACCATGCAGGCCTTGCCGCTTTCGTCCATTTCGCAAAGGGCCTTGTATACGGTGCGGAAAGCGTCGGCGCCGTAATAGTCGTCCGCGTTGATAACGCAGAAGGGCTCACTTACCACATTCCGCGCGCAGAGCACGGCGTGGCAGGTGCCGAAGGGCTTGGTGCGGTCAGCGGGGATGGAGTAGAAGGAAGGCACGGAGGAAAAGTCCTGCACGGCGTATTCCACCTGCACGCCCTGCGCGGCCACACGGTCACCCACAAGGTTTTTCATCATGTCCACCATGTCGTTTTTGATGATGAAAACCACCTTGGTGAAGCCTGCGCGGATAGCGTCAAAAATAGAGTATTCCATCAGGATCTCGCCGCCGGGGCCGATGCCGTCCACCTGCTTGTTGCCGCCGTAGCGGGAACCCATGCCGGCTGCCATGATGACGAGCGCTGCGTTCTTAGACATACCTGTTACCTCGTTTCAAAGGATTGTTGCCTTCATTGTACCATGGCGGGAGCGGCGATGCAAGAGGCAGGGCAGCGCGGGGAAAGGGAAGGGGCAAAGGGAAGGAAGAGGAATTGCCCTCAAAGCGGCTCCCTTGTGTAAAGGGAGGTGGCCCCGCATCTTTAGGCGGGGTCTGCCGCGCCCTTCCTTTTAGGCGCGGCTGTCAGCGCAGCTGACTGAGGGATTGTCT
>JAFQLA010000083.1 GCA_017396725.1 Oscillospiraceae bacterium | reverse complement strand
GCCTCGTTTTTCTTAGCCTTGTCTTTCAACAATAGGTCTGATGTTTTCTCTTACTTACTGTGTCAACACCGCAGCCAAACACAGGGGCACCCAGAGTCCATTGCTCATCAAAAACGCTTTGTAGGTGGATCCCGCACCGTGATCAAATGCCTCCGGGGTGACAACGCAGTCTGCAGTGATTGCCAATAATCTTTTCTCCATAATGATTTCTCCCGAAGTTGAAATAGAATCTTTGCTGGTTCGTGTTGACCCATGTTATATGTTGCTAAAAAACATAACAACTGATAAAACTCTCCAGTAAACGCGCGGTCACTTTTTCTTCCCGTCAAATATATAATGGGTAATATCCCCATCTTTTTACAAAATACGATTTAAACGAAAGCTTGCCGTGCAGGCGCATCGCTCTTTTCACTTTTGCCTGTCTTCCCAACCATCTTTTGCCACAATACCCGCTTTCATTGCAATACATCAAGAAATATGGTATATTAAAGTGTACGGCAAAAATATATCTGCGAGGTAACTATGGAAAAACTGGTAATTCTCGGCACGGGTAATGCCCAAAGCATTTACTTTTATAATACCTGCTTCGCCCTGCGGGATGAGGCGAAAAACACCCTTCTGGTAGATGCGGGCGGCGGCAACGGCATCCTCCGCCAGCTGCAGTCGGCAAACATCCCCCTCACCGACATCCACCATGTGATCGTAACCCATGAACATTGCGACCACATTCTCGGCATGGTGTGGCTCATCCGTCTCATTGCCACCGCCATGAAGAAAGGCCAGTTCGAGGGCGATCTCAATATCTATTGCCACGAAGGTCTCGTAGAGCCTATCAAAAACATGTGCTACTATACACTACAAAAGAAATTCACCAACTTCTTTGATGAGCGCATCCTTTTCCACATTGTGGAAGACGGCAGTGAAATGACCCTTTCCGCATGGCCCGTCACTGTCTTTGACATCCGCTCCACCCAGGCCCGCCAGTTCGGCTTTACCCTGCAGCTTCAAAACGGGGAAAAATTCACCTGCCTTGGGGACGAGCCCTACAATCCTGACTGCGCCAAGTATGTAGAAAGCAGCAGCTGGCTGCTCAGTGAAGCATTTTGCCTTTACAGCGAAAGGGGCACTTTCAAACCCTACGAAAAGAACCACAGCACCGTCCGCGAGGCCTGCCAGCTGGCATCTGAGCTTTCTGTCCCCCATCTGGTGCTTTATCACACGGAGGATTCCCACGGCGCAGAGCGCAAAGCACTCTACATGGAAGAGGGCCGCTCTTTCTACAGCGGTGACCTCTATGTACCGGACGATCTGGATGTTATCAACCTTTAAGGAGGCTTACCTATGAAAATCGGTTTACTGTATGCTATGCCCGTGGAGATCCGCGGCCTTTTGAAAAATGCTGACGCTGAGCCTATGGAAGTGATCTCCGGTGTTCCCTTCTATCAGGTTTCTGAAAATATCATTGCCGCCTGCGGCGGCGTGGGCAAGGTAAATATTGCCATGGCCGCAGAGCTTCTTTGCTTCCATTTTAAAGTGGACCTGGTGATCAACGCAGGTCTCGCCGGCGGCTGCACCGATCTTCCCATCGGCACCATCGTTCTCGGCAGCGACTGCGTGCAGCACGATATGGATACCAGCGCCATCGGTGATCCCGTGGGTCTTGTCTCCACCGTAGACCGCATCGAATTCCCCACCACGGATCTCGCTCTGGCCCGGAAAGTGCTGACCGAGCTGGAGATCCCCTTCGTTACCGGCCGCATCGCAACCGGTGACTGGTTTGCCACCCGCTCTCCCCGCAGCGAAGAAATGGTAGAGCGCTTCGCTCCCACCGTGTGCGAAATGGAAGCCTGCGCCATCGCTCAGGTCTGCCTTCGCAACAATGTGAAGTTTATGGCCATCAAGTCCGTATCTGACCGCCTCACCAGCGAAAAGCAGGCGGATGAATTCTTCGATTACGGCGAGGCCATCAAAAAGCTGGACGGCATCATGCTCCGCTTCACCGAAAAACTTATGGAGGTCATGGCATAATGGAACGCATTGCAAGTTTTACCGTGGATCACAATAAGCTCGTCCCCGGTCTCTATTATTCCCGCAGAGACGGCAGCGTTGTCACCTTCGATCTGCGCTTTAAAAAGCCCAATACCGGCGATCTTCTCTCCAATGCGGAAATGCACTCCGTGGAGCATCTCATCGCCACCCTTCTGCGCAATTCCGATGAAAAAGACGCTGTCGTTTACTTTGGGCCCATGGGCTGCCAGACAGGTTTTTATTTCCTTTTTGACAGTGCCCTGCTCCCCGTTCCTTCCGCTATCGAGCTTTTGAAGAAAGTCTTTTCCGCCGCCGCGGAATTCGAGGGCGAAATGCCCGGTAAAAGCGCCGTGGAATGCGGCAATTACATCAATCTCGATGTGGATCTGGGCAAGGCCGCCTGCCGCTTTTACGCCGATCTCATCCGAGCTTGGACGGAAGAAAAACTCGCTTACTGATTTTCGAAAAAAAGCAAAAAATATCCCAAAAAACTATTGACAAATACTGCCCCTGCCGATACAATAGAAAGGCCGCTTTGAATGGGTCACAAGTGTCGGTTTTCAAGCCGGCCGCCCCCGACAGCGAGTCCGTATTAAAGGAAAGGCAGGTGCAAAGAATAATGCAGGCTATTATCGCAACTGGTGGTAAGCAGTACAACGTTTCCGAAGGTGATGTTCTCTTCATCGAAAAGCTGAACGTTGAAGCTGGTGATGCAGTTACTTTTGACCAGGTTCTGGCAATCGTTGACGGCGAAAACACCAAGTTTGGTACTCCCGTAGTGGAGGGCGCAAAGGTAGAAGCTACCGTCGTTAAGAACGGTAAGGGCAAGAAGATCCGCATCTTCAAGTACACCCCCAAAAAGGGCTACCGTAAACGCCAGGGTCATCGTCAGCCCTACACCAAGATCGAAATCAGCAAGATTTCTTTCTAATTGAGGCATATGACCAAGATTCATTTTCTGAGTGAAGGCGCACGAATCATCGGATTTGACGCCAAAGGCCACAGCGGATACGCGGAAGAAGGCGAGGATATCGTCTGTGCCGCTATCACCAGCGCCATCCGTTTGACGGAATGTGCCGTGAACGATGTTTTGGGCCTTTGCGCATCGGTCAAGGTTTCGGACAAGACCGCGAACATCTCGTTCCGTCTGCCCGGCGGCTTAGCCCCCTCCGCGGAGGAAACCTGCCAGACTCTGCTGGCATCTCTGATGGTCTATTTCGCAGAACTTCACGACGAATACCCTAACTTTATCGAAGTAACGGAGGAAGGTTGATCCTCTCCCCCGCTTTCCGGTAATCATCTTACAGAAAGGATGGTACTCAATCATGCTTAAGATTGGTCTTCAGTATTTTGCCCATAAAAAAGGTATGGGCTCTACCAAGAACGGCCGTGATTCCAAGTCCAAGCGTCTTGGCCCCAAGCGCGCTGATGGTCAGTATGTACTGGCAGGCAACATCCTCGTTCGCCAGCGTGGTACTCACATCCATCCCGGCGTAAATGTCGGCATCGGCAGCGACGATACCCTGTTCGCAAAGGTGAACGGTATCCTTCGCTTCGAACGTCTCGGCAAGGATCGCAAGCAGGCTTGCGTTTACGAGGCTGAATAAGGCTTGAAAATCCCGGTCTTTCAAAAGACCGGGATTTTTTATGTTTTTCTCCTCCCTCACACTTCCAAAGAATGGTTTCTTTCTTGACGAGATATCCTATTTTCTGTACAATGAAGAAAATGGCGTAATGTGTGAAATTTCTATATATGTGAGGTAATTCATGTCTGCATCATTTATTGATAAAGCCCGCATCACCGTAAAAGCCGGTAAAGGCGGCAACGGCGCCGTAGCTTTCCACCGCGAAAAGTATGTAGCGGCAGGCGGCCCCGACGGCGGCGACGGCGGTAATGGCGGCAACATCATCCTGCAGGTGGATGATAATATGTCCACGCTGATGGACTTCCGTTACAAGCGCAAGTATGTGGCCGGCAACGGTATGGACGGTCAGGGCAAGCGCATGAGCGGCAAAAACGGCCAGTCTCTCACCATCCGCGTGCCCCGCGGCACTCTGGTGCGCGACGCCGAGACCAATGAAATCATCAAGG
>JAFQLA010000082.1 GCA_017396725.1 Oscillospiraceae bacterium | reverse complement strand
CGTTGTCGCCAGCGTACCGGTTATGCTGATTTACCCCTTTGTACAGCGCTTCTTCGTAAAAGGCGTTGTTGTCGGTTCCATCAAGGGATAATTCGGCATTCCTGTTGCCTGTCTCATTAAAGAATAATAAGGTGATATCATATGAACATTGAACTTGTTGCGCCCGTCTCAGGCGAAAGCATTTGTCTATTGACGGTTGCGCAGCTGGCCATGGTTGAAGGCCGCAGATGTGCAGAAGTCGACAATGATATCGACTGGGAAAACCTCAAAATGAAGGGAACCGAAAATTCCCATCCGCAGCCGGTAAAATTTTCCTGGAATCTGTCGGGAACCGCAGCAGATAATCAGTCCGTCAGACTTTTCATAGGCAGCGATGCCTCGTTCAAAGACGCAAGAATCATTGAGTGCAATCCTTCCGAGACCGAAAAGGAAGTGTACAACTTCCACGCAAACCGCGAATATTTCTGGAAGGTTTCCGTATGCGGCGCGGACGGATGCTTTGAATCTCCCGTTTCCGGCTTCACCACCCTTGATATCGCCCCCACCTTCTTCCGTGTTGAAGGCATCACGAACGTGCGCGATATCGGCGGCTGGAAGACCATGGACGGCAGAAAAGTCAAGCGCAACATGATCTACCGCGGCAGCGAGATGGACACTCATCATGCGCTCACGGAAGACGGCAGACAAATTCTCAGAAACGATCTTTGCATCCGCACCGATCTTGATCTTCGCGGCGAGGCCATGGGCAAAATCTTTGAAAGCCCCATCGGTTCCGATATCCGCTTTGCCTTCATTCCCTGCAAAGCTTACGCGGAATTCATGGAGCCCGAGCGCTTCGAAGTCACCCGCGCGCTTTTCTCCCTCTTCGCCGATGAAACCGCCTACCCCATCTACCTTCACTGCTGGGGCGGCGCAGACCGCGCAGGCACGCTGGTTCTCATGCTGAATGCGCTTCTGGGCGTTGACGATGAAAGCCTTTTGACCGATTACGAAATGACCCTTTTCTCCATCTGGGGCGAAAGATCCAGAAATTCCGATCTGTTCTGCCAGCTGATGGCAGCGCTCAATACATACGGCACGTCGGAGAGCACGCTTTCCGAAAAAGTCACTGCTTACCTCAAAGCCGCCGGCGTAACGCAGCAGCAGATGGAAAAAATCAGGAGCCTCATGCTCGAGGCACGCTGAAGATGCTTTTCACATCTTCCGCACATATCACCGTAAAAAGCCGGTGAAAAACCGGTTTTTATAAAAATCAGGAGGTTTTGGTATGAAAAAGGCACTTTCCGGTATCCTCTTCCTGGCAATGCTTCTTTCTCTCGTAACCATTCCCGCAATGGCCGAGGAAGACCGCCCCACTCTGACGGTTTTTGTTGAAGCAGTCGCTACCATCGAAGACTTCGAGACCAACGCAACCACGCTCTGGATCGAAGATCAGATCGGCGCAAACCTCGACTTCATCGTTGCTCCCGCCGGCTCCGCCGTGGAGAAGATGAACATCCTTCTCAACAGCAAGAACTATCCCGACATCTTCTACCTGAATGTTCCGGATGAGGATCTCTACGGCGTAGAAACCGGCATCCTCATGGATCTCACTCCCCTGATCCCCGAGATGGAATACTTCAACTACACCCTCAACAATTGGCCGATCATCGGTCAGTCCATGTGGGCAGCGGACGGCAAGCTCTATGCTTTCCCCACCTACAACGATGAGACCGCTCACGGCAACTTCCCCGTTAAGTACCTCTACAACTCTGCAAACTTCGAAGAGCTCGGCATGGAAGTTCCCACCAACCTCGACGAGCTGTATGATGTACTCAAGGCCTGGAAGGAACTCGATCCCGAGAACCACCTCCCGCTGGTCGGCAACACCGACAATCCCCCCAGTGATCCTCTGTACTTCATCACCAACGCTTTCACCTATCAGCCCGGCAACAACTGGGGCTACAAGCTCGGTCTGCGTCTGAACGGCAACACCGTTGAGACCATGTACGACGATGAAGAATACCGCGAGGCTCTCAGCTACATGCACACTCTGTATGAAGAAGGTCTGCTTTACGAAGCTTCCTACACCCAGAACAGAGAGCAGGCTACCGCTCTTCTGGCCAGCGAAGGCTATCCCGTACTCATTTGGGCCACCACCCACAACGTACGTATCGTAAACGCTTCCAACACCCCCGACCTGTATGCTGCTACCGAGTTCCTCGCTCCCCTCGAGGGCTACAATGGTGAGAAGTACTCCACCTATATCCCCCAGAGCGTAGGCGCCTTCATGTCCATCTCCTCCACCTGTGAGTATCCCGAAAT
>JAFQLA010000081.1 GCA_017396725.1 Oscillospiraceae bacterium | reverse complement strand
TGCGCTTTCGTAAGCAGAAAACGCTCCGTGGGATCACCTCCCGCGGAGCGTTTCTCTTTGCCGCGCGTCTTTCAATAAGAGGGAGAAAAAAGCAAGAAAAGGTTGCCTTACCCAAGGGGGATTTGGTATAATTTTGGGGAATCCGATGCTTTGGGAGAACCGCGATGAGTCAGTGGACAGAAGGAAAATACGATCTTTCCCCGGAAGAGCTGGAAAGATTGCGCCATAGATCGGCAGAGCGCCGCGCCGCCAGAAAGCGGGCTTACCGCCGCCGTCAGATGAAATTGTTGGGCTGCGCCGTGCTGGCGCTGGCCGTGCTTGTTTTGCTGCTGGTTTTGATTTTCGGCGGCAAGGATAAAGAGGAAGAGGCAGACGAGGGAGACGCTGCCGCAGATGTGGTGCCTGAGGCGCCCACGGTGGAGCCTGAGATCCCTGCTGACCGCCTTCCCGCGGTCCCTGCGGCCACGGCAGCTACCGTGACGCTGGGAGACGAGATCGACAGCGCTTACGCCATTGTGGTGGACCGTGAGACCGGCGAGATCGTGGCAGCCAAAAATCCCACGGCCACCATTTATCCCGCCTCCATGACCAAGGTTTTGGCCCTGATCGTGGCGGTGGAGGAAATTGAAAACCTCAGCGAAGAATTCACCATGACCGCCGAGATCATCGACCCCGTCTACCGCGAAGGCGCCACCACCACGGGCATCAAGTCCGGCGAAGCGGTGCCGCTGATGGATCTGCTCTATGCCATGATCCTCCCCTCCGGGGCGGACGCGGCGGACGCGCTGGCCATTGCCGCCTGCGGCAGCACGGAGGCTTTCGTGGAGAAGATGAATGAAAAGGCAGAGCTTCTGGGCCTTTCCGATTCCGCCCACTTTGCCAATGCCAACGGCCTCCACGATGAGAGCCAGTACTGCACCGTGCGGGATATGGCCATGATCTTTGAATATGCCATGCGGGATAAGATCTGCCGCGAGGTGCTATCCACCATGTATTACACCACCACCTTCACCGAAGATCACCCTGAGGGTATTTCCTACACCAACCTCTATCTCTACCGCATTGAGGGCCGCGAAATGAACGGCGCCACGGTGCTGGCGGGGAAAACAGGCTATGTGGCAGCCTCCGGCAGCTGCATCGCAAGCTGCGGCACCGCGGCTGACGGCAGCGAGTATATCGTGGTCACGGCAGATGCCTCCGGCAGCTGGAAGGCTATCTACGATCACATCGATCTCTACGGAACTTACGCCAAATAAAAGAAAATGCAGACCTTCCTGCGAAGGCCTGCATTTTTTTATTCCTGCTGACTTTGCTGCTTCTTTTTCTTTTCTTCCCGGCTGATGCGGGTCCATTTGAAGATGCCGTAGACATTGCCGATGATGAAAAGCACATTCTGGATGGCATAGAGGATGTTGCCCAGATCGTCCTGCCCTGCTGAGACCCAGAGGAAAATGAGGAAGGCATTACTTCCAAGGAAGAGGTACCACTGCTCCTTCATGCGGCGGGAGCCAAGGAAGTTGGCGCCCAGCACAAAGAGAGTGGAGCAGGCGTTGGCATAGGGAAGATGGGTGCCGATGAGCTTGAGCCCGTAGCCGTAGACAAGGATGACGATGCCCAAGGCGATAGCGAAGAGCACGGCGGCCTTGGGGGTGATGGAGAACACATCGCCCTTGGCGGCAGCGGTCTTCTTCTGGCTGGGAACGAACCAGCGGAAGATGCAGTAGATGAAAAGGGGCGTGAGGATGAAGAGATTGAAGATGAACTCCCCGTAGTAGTGCTGCTCAAGGGCGGAGAAGCTGTACATCACGGAGGAGACCAGAGAGAAAATGTAGCTCACCTTCAGCGTCATGGCGTTTAAGAGATTGCTGGCCATGGAGAGAAGGGAACAGATAAGAATAAAGGGCGTGGATTTGAAAACAATGCCGCAGACCAGCAGCACCACCATGGAAAAGGTGAAATAAATATTTTCAAATGTAATATGCTTTTTGAAATCCATTATCATTGACCTCCAAATCAAAGGGGAAGAGAGCTGAGCAGAAAAGCAAGGTTTTCCACGGCAAAGGGCTCTGCTGCGGCGAGCTCACGCAGCGCGGCGATATTTTCCTCGCAATGCTCCACCTCGCGGGAATAAAGATGCATATGATCTGCCTGCGCGGCGTCTGTAAGCGTTTCCGTGCGGCTGTCCCACAGCAGTAAAAGCGCGAGACCCGATACGCCCCACTGCATGCGCCAGAGAAGCTCGCGGTCATAAACCGCCTTGAGGAAATAGCGGAAGATCCAGTAGACAAGGAAGTTTTCATAGCCGTGGGTCTTGCCGAAGATCTTCCCAAAGGAAGGCGCGGCGGCAAGGGTATCCAAAGTTTCCTGCCAGCGATCCGTCAAAATCTCAAGGCCGCGGTGAGCCTTGATGATATCGGGGAGGGTGCAGCTGCCGCCCCGGCAGGATCTCAGCGCCCTCCTGCGGGTATCTTCCTGCAGAAAATCTGCCGCGAGAGGGAGGATATCGCCGATATGGCGACGGTTCATAAGGCTTTGGATGCGGCGGGCGAAAACCAAAAGCAGCGCGGCGCGCTGCGCGACGGAATAGCTGCGGTCCTGCGCGATGGCAAAAGCGGTTTTCCGCGCGGTGAAGAGGGAAAAGTAGAGCCGTCCATCCAGATCATCCGTAAAATCGGGTGCTTCGTCAACGGTGGAAAGGGGAAAGGTGATGGGGGTCTCGTGGACCATGACCATGCGGGCGACCTCCGGGCAGGAAAGACCCAGCCCCACTTCCTTGCGGTCACCGAAAACTTCGATATGGCGGGGGTAGAGGGCGCAGGTGCGGCAGAGATTTTCCTCTCCGATGGCGGCGTGAAGCTCACAGAGCAGATCCGCTCTCAAAAAGGGACAGCGGCCGTCCTTGAGGGGGAAAACATAGTCCTCGCCGTCGTGATGCAGGCAGGCGCGGAGCTTTTCGCCGATGGGCGCGGTGCAGGCGCGATAGCGTTCGGCGGAAGCCTCATCCACCACCACTTCCCATGCCGCGCAGCAGGTGTCCTCGCAGAGGTGGGCGATACAGTGAAAAGACTCGTAATAATCCGGCGTGCAAAGCCGCATATGCATCCCTCCTCTGAAAAACTCACATTATTATAGACCCAAATACCAAAGGTAGCAAGGGCAGAGGGGAGAATTATTTTTTCTGCGGGGAAAAGGTAGGCAAGAGCGCAAAAAGATGATATAATCCATAGGATTAGAGAAAAATGCTTCAAATGGCAGGTGTTGTGCATGCAGAAATGGAAAAACTTCAAAGAGAGCCTTTTCTTCTCTCCCGAAACGGAGCTGACGGTGGACTGGGCAGGCATGGAGATCAAGGATAGTTATCTTGAGGAAATGGCCCCCAAGATCCGTGCCGCGCTGGATGGGATGGAAGAACTGGAGCGCGGCGCCATTGCGAACCCCGATGAAGAGCGCATGGTGGGTCACTACTGGCTGCGCTGCAGCGAGCTTGCCCCCACGGAAGAACTTGCCGCCCTCATCGATGAGAGCGTAGATAAGGTGGAAAAATTCGCCGCGGCGGTGCATAGCGGCAAGATCGTCTCAGAGCGGGGCGAAAAGTTCCGCAATCTGGTGGTGGCGGGCATCGGCGGCAGCAGCCTTGGCCCTGTCTTTATCTCCCGCGCCCTCTATACTCCCAACGATAAAATGCGCCTGTACTCTCTGGATAATACCGACCCTGATGGCATCGACCGTGTTTTTGCCGAGGTGGAAGCTGAGATGGATGAGACCATGATGATCATCATCTCCAAGAGCGGCTCCACCATTGAAACGCGAAACTGCATGGTAGAGGCGCAGAAGGTATATCAGCGCCACGGTCTTGATTTTGCCCGCCACGCGGTGTGCGTCACCGCGGAGGGCAGCCGGCTGGATGAAACCGCCTGCGCCGAGGGCTGGCTGGACCGTTTCCCCATGTGGGATTGGGTGGGCGGCCGTACTTCCGTGACTTCCGCGGTGGGCCTTCTGCCTCTTGCGCTGCAGGGTGTGGATATCCGCGCGCTGCTGCGGGGCGCCGCCGATTGCGATGCGCTTTCCCGCCGCCGTGAGGTGCGGAAAAACCCTGCGCTGATGACGGCGCTTTGCTGGTACCGCTGTACCGGCGGCAAGGGCGGCAGCACGCAGGTGGTGCTTCCCTATAAGGATTCTCTGGATCTTCTCACCAAGTATCTCCAGCAGCTGGTGATGGAATCTCTGGGTAAGGAACTGGACATGCAGGGCAATACCGTGAATCAGGGCCTGATCGTCATGGGCAACAAGGGCACCAGTGACCAGCATTCCTATGCCCAGCAGCTGCTTTGCGGCCCGGACAATGTGTTCGTTACCTTCGTGCAGGTGCTGCGCGATCATAACGGCGAATCCACGGTGGTGGGCGCGGAGAGCACCAGCGGCGATTATCTCAATGCCTTTATGCTGGGCGTAAAGAAAACGCTGGAGGAATTCGGCCGCCGCACCATGGTGGTCACCATTCCCGAAGTCACGGCTTACCATATCGGCCAGCTCATTGCGCTTTATGAGCGTGTGGTGGGTCTGTATGCTCTTTTCATCGGCGTCAATGCTTACCATCAGCCTGCGGTGGAAGCGGGCAAGCGGGCGGCAAACCATATGATCGAAGTGAAAAATGCCCTTTTGCGGGAGATCACCCGCCGCGGCGGGCGCCGCACAGCCTATCACCTCTCCGCGGCGGTGGGCGAACCGGCGGACGATGTGTTCCATCTCCTGGTCCATATGGCGGCCAACGATAAGCGCATCGGCATGGAAAGAAGAGACCCCTATTGCGACAGCGTGTTTTACGCGGCGGAATAAAAAATCTGCACGGCGGCAGTTTGCCGCCGTGTTTTTTTATGCATCCGCGCGCATAAAAAACAACCGCTCGCCCTTGAAAGGGGTGATGTTTCGTTGTAAAATGAGGGGGCTGAGTGTGTCGGCAAAAAAGAAAGAGAAAACGGAGCGAAAGCTTCGGGGAGGAAATTATGTTTTGTAGCAAATGTGGCCGGGAGATCTCGGATGCGGCAAAATTCTGTCCCTACTGCGGCACGGTGAATGAGCCTGTGGAGGCTCCGGCTCCCGAAGCCGCGCCTGCCATTGAAGAAGATATCGAAAAGGCAGTCTTCGGCACCGTGGGCGGTGAGACAGAGAGCGCGGCTCCCGTACCGCCCGCAGCTCCTGTGCCTCCCAAAGCACCTAAAGCACCTAAGGTGCCCAAGGCGTCCGCAGGCAAGAAAAAGTTCCCTCTTCTGGCTGTGGTGATCCCCGCGGCGGCGGTGGCGCTGGCGGCCATCGGTGTGGCAGTGTGGCTGCTCATCGGCGGCAAGGGCTATAACGATGCCATGGATAAGGGCGCGGACTATCTCGCTGACGAAGATTACCGCGCCGCGGAAGAAGCTTACCGCGAAGCGCTGGACCGCAAGCCCGGCAGCGTGGAAGCAGGCCTTGGCCTTGCGGAGGCGCTGATCTTCCAGGGCGATTCCGATGAGGCCCGCGATGTGCTTGAGGAGCTCAATGTCAAGGAAAGCCATGCGCTCTACGGCGACTTCCAGCAGATGCTGGCAGCTTCCGCCATCAGCGATAAAAACTGCGAGATCATCACCGAAAACTTCCCCAATGTCACCGTGAATTTCGACTGCGGTACCTCCGACGGTCTGGAAGTTTCCGCCGTGGTGGAAGAGGATGATGAAGAGCGCCCCGTGACCACCTGCGCTGTGGCAGGCGGCAAGCTTTCCATCACCTTTGAATCCGCGGACAGCGGCTATGAGCCCGAATACCGTGATACCATGGTGACGGTTTCCTTCGGCCGCTTCGTGATCCCCTGCAACATTGAATACTATACCCCCGAATTTACTCCTGCCAATGTGCGTCTCGTTTCCACCGATATCAGCGCCTATCCCACGGTGAAGGCCTATTTCCGTGTGGAAGATCCTCTCAGCGGTGAGACGGTGGCAGACCTGGGCCCCAAGTCCTTTATCATCCGTGAAAGAGTGGAAGGCGGCGAATATGTTTCCCGCGAAGTCCACTCCGTGGAAGTGCTGGAGGGCAATCAGGGTCTGAATATCGACCTCGTTGCCGATAAGAGCGACAGTATCTCCTATTCCGACATGGAAAAGATCAAGGAAGTTATGACCGAGTTCGTAAACGACCTGGACTATGCCATCGGCGACAAGGCGGAGATCCTTGCCTTTGACGATATCGTGCAGCAGATGTGCTACTACACCAATGACAGCACCCTTCTTATCAACGGTATCAACAACATGTCCACCGACGGTATGACCGCCTTCTATGACGCCGTTTACACCGGCGTGCACAATGCGGCTTTGCAGGGCGGCGCCCGCTGCGTTATTGCCTTTACCGACGGTATGGACAATATGAGCGATCACGATGAGTGGGATGTTATCGATTACGCCAACGAACGGCAGGTCCCCGTTTATATCATCGGCGTAGGCTACAGCGTGGAAGAATATACCCTGCGCAATATCGCAGAGAGCACCGGCGGCCGCTACTGGTTCATTGATGACCTCTACGATCTTGAAGAGATCTTTGCCACCATCTACTCTGAGCAGATGGAACTCTATGTGGTGGAATACACCAGTGACGCTGCCGTGGACGGCACCTGCCGCCGCGATGTGGAAGTGGTAGTCAGCGGCGGCGGCTTCAAGGGCGAGACCTCTGAGACCTTCGAGCCCGTCCTCTCCATCGGCACCGACGGCGCCTCCACCCGCTATGAGCTCATCAAGGAAGCCTGCACCTGGGAAGAAGCGGCAGCCCGCTGCCAGGCCATGGGCGGCCACCTTGCCACCGTTACCTCTCAGGATGAAGAGGAGCTGCTCATCGCCATGGCGGAAGCCGAGGGTGTGAACTATGTGTGGCTGGGCGGTTATACTTCCTATGACGATGCGGGCAATGTATTTGCCCACTGGATCACCGGTGAAGACTTTACTTACGCGGATTGGTGCATTGACGAGCCTTCCCGCGTGGATAAGGACGGTACTCCCGAATGGTACCTCATGCTCTGGAATATCGAAAGTCTGGGCGGCTGGAACTGGAACGACCAGCGCAACGACCCCGCGGCGGTGGTATCCAGCATGACGGACGAAATGGGCTATATCTGCGAATTTGAGATTTAAAAGAGGCGAAAGCTTATGGCGAAAGGTAAAAGATGCGCTTCCAGAAGAAAGCGGCGCTCCCCTGTGCTGCCCATTCTCCTGACGTTGGCTCTCGTAGTGGGCGCGGCGGCGCTGGTGCTGCCCCGTGTGCTGACGGGGGATGAGGAGATCCCGCCCACGGTCGACGGTGAGACCGAAGGCACGGCGCAGGACGGCGGACAGCAGGGTGCGGACGAGGGTGCGGAAACCGATCCCGAGCCTGCGCCGCCTCCCGAACCGGAGCCTACCCTTGCGGAAACCACCCTTGAGGGTATGACACTATATGAAAAGGTCTGCCAGCTCTTTATTGTTTTCCCCCGTGATATCACCGGCGTTTCGCAGGTGGTGGCGGCCGGGGAGACCACCCGCAAGGCGCTGGAGGAATACCCCGTGGGCGGCTTTATCTACGATAAGAGCAGCATGCAGTCTATCGAGCAGGTGACCACCATGCTTGAGACCACCCAGACCTTTGTGAAGATCCCCATGATCTTTACCTGCGATGAAGAGGGCGGCCGCGTGAACCGCCTGATGAGCACCGTGGGAACCACCTGGGTGGGCCCCATGCTGGACTATAAGGAGGAAGGCACGGACAAGGCGGCGGAAAACGCCCTGACCATTGCCAAGGATCTTGTTGCCTGCGGCTTCAATACCGACCTTGCTCCTGTGGCGGATGTGTGGTCCAACCCCGATAACACCGTCATCGGTGACCGCGCTTACAGCGATGATTACGAAGAGGCGGCGGAACTGGTGGCGGCTGCGGTGGCCGGTTTCCATGAAGGCGGCGTTGCCTGCACCCTCAAGCATTTCCCCGGCCACGGTGACACCTCTGCCGACAGCCATTACGGCTCGGTATACATTTATAAATCCATGGATGAGATCCGCGCTGAAGAACTGCTGCCCTTCAAGGCGGGCATCGAAGCGGGTGCGGACGCGGTGATGATGGGCCATCTTATCGTGACGGATGTGGATGAAGATCTGCCGGCGGTATTTTCCTACGAAATGGTGACGGAGATCCTCCGCGGCGAACTGGGCTTCGACGGCGTGGTGATGACGGACGCGCTGCAGATGCAGGCTATGACCGATCACTATTCCAGCGGCGAGATCGCTGTGAAGGCTGTGAAGGCGGGGGTGGATATGCTCCTTTGCCCGCTGGATTTGGATGCGGCCGTTGAGGCGCTGCTTGCGGCTGTGGAATCGGGTGAGATCACTGAAGAGCGGATCAACGAGAGTGTGCTGCGTATCCTTACGCTGAAGGAAAACCGCGGCATTCTTACAGAATGATCAAAAAGAACCTGACGGATATTTCCGCCGGGTTCTTTTTTGTGCAAATATGTGTAAAAAAGCCCGTTTTACAAGGGTTTGCGCTGGCTTTTCTTGCTTTCAAAAGGGGAGAGTGCTATTTTGTTAACAAAGAAAGGAAGTGTTTTTCCTATGAGCACTACAAAAAACGGATCCTGGCGCACCAATAAGTGGATCCGCGCGGCGCTGCCTGCACTGCTGCTGCACTGCAGCATCGGTACCGTGTACTGC
>JAFQLA010000004.1 GCA_017396725.1 Oscillospiraceae bacterium | reverse complement strand
TTTTGTCGGCTTATGAAGAAAAACTTTTCTTTTTGAAGTGCTGCGCAGTTTTGCGCGAGAGGTTTTCTCTTGCAGGCGTTCCATGAGGACGCAGGAATGCTACACAAAGCCTTTCAAGGACGAATGGGATGTCTGCGGGGGAAAAGATCCGGGCAAAACCGGATAAATCCCTTATGGAACGCCGCCTGCGGTGTCCTCTTCTTTTTTGCGCTTTTTGCAGGGATTCCTGCAGATATTCCTTGTATGGGGCGGAAAAAGCTGATATAATAAACTAGAATTATTTTGGGTTTTTCTGCGCATACGGAGGTTTACCTTGCAATATCTTCTCAATCTTTGGAACGCTTTGGATCTCTCCCTTTTGTGGAGTTTGCTGCAGCGCATCGCGGCGGTGCTTTTGTGCCTTGTGGTGCATGAGACCTGCCACGGTCTTGCGGCCTATGCGCTGGGGGATCCCACGGCGAAGCGGATGCACCGCCTTTCCTTCAATCCTCTGCACCACATCGACTGGTTCGGTCTTGCGGCCATGCTGGTGGCGGGCTTCGGCTGGGCAAAGCCGGTGCCGGTGGATATGCGCTATTTCAAAAACCCCAAGCGCGGCATGGCGCTGACGGCGCTGGCGGGCCCCGTTTCCAATTTCCTGCTTGCGGTGATCTTGCTTTTTGCCATGCGGCTTTTTGAGATTTTCATGCCCGCCACGGCGGTGACGGTGTGGCTCTATCAGTTTTTCTTCACGGCGGCGCTTATGAGCGTGGGCCTTGGGCTCTTTAATCTTTTGCCCATCCCGCCGCTGGACGGCTCCAAGGTGCTCTTTTCCATCCTGCCCGACAGCGCCTATCTCAAGCTTATGCGCTTTGAACGCTACGGTATGGTGATTCTGATGCTCCTTGTGGCCACCGGTATCGGGGGAGACGGGCTCAGCCGCGTTATTGAAACTGTATTTTTCTTCTTATTTGATCTCATTATGATTTGAGGTGCAGTGTGGACAATCCGATTTATAAGCTGGAAAAGGTGGTTCGCGCCAAAAGCGAAGAGACCATGGCGGACTTTGAAGGCCCGCTGGATCTGATCCTTTTCCTTCTGGGTAAAAACAAAATAGAGATCCAGGATATCCCCATTTCTCTGATCCTCGATCAGTATCTGGAATATCTGGAGCAGCGGCAGAAGATGGACCTTGAGATCGCCAGCGAGTTTATCACCATGGCATCCCACCTGATGTATATCAAGACCCGCATGCTGCTCTCCATCGAGGATGAAGAGGCGCAGAGCGAAATGGACGCTCTTATCAAGTCTCTGGAAGAGCGCCAGCGCAACGAGAGTTATCTCAAGGTGAAAAAAATCGCCGAGAAGCTGGGCCCTATGGGAGAATTCGGCCGCAATATCCTCACAAAAAACCCTGAGCCTATGGAGCGGGGCAAGATCTATGAATACGATCAGGAGAAAGCGGATCTGCTTATTGCCATGCAGATGGTGATGGACCGCAGTGAACAGCGCCTGCCGCCGCCCTCTCAGGCCTTCAGCGAGATCGTGCGCCGTGAGCCCTATCCCGTGGAGAACAAGGCCAGAGAGATCATCTCCCGCATCAAAAACTTCGGCATCACCCGCTTTTTGCTGCTCTTCAAGGGCAGCCGCTCCCGCAGCGAGCTGGTAGCCACCTTCCTTGCGGTGCTGGAACTTTGCCGCGCCAGGATCATTCATCTGGCAGGCTCTGAAACGGACTGCACCGTATCCAAAGGCGATAATGACGCCGAAAACTTGACTTAACGAGGTATTTTCCATGGAATCTATGGAATTGAGAGAAATTGAGGCAATGATCGAGGGCATCCTTTTTGCCTCCGGTGAGCCGATCCATGTAGACCGCATTGCCATCGCCATGGATATGGACCGCCAGACGGTGGAGCAGGTGCTTCAGCGCCTCGCCGACCACTATGCTTACGAGCGCCGCGGTGTGCGCCTTTTGAAGATGGAGGATTCCTATCAGCTTTGCTCCGCGCCGGAATATGCCGATGTGATCCGCAAGGCCTTTGAGATCCGCAAGCCCGCCAAGCTCTCCCAGCCGGCGCTGGAGGTGCTGACCATTATTGCTTACTATCAGCCCACCACCCGCGCCTACATCGATCAGATCCGCGGCGTGGACAGCTCCTACACCGTAAGTTTGCTGCTGGAGCGCAAGCTCATCGAGGAGTGCGGACGGCTGCAGGTGCCCGGCAGACCCCATCTCTACCGCACCACCAAGAATTTCCTCCGTGCCTTCCATCTTTCCTCCCTGGAAGATCTTCCTGAGATCCCCGGTATGGAGACTGACGGACAGATGCGCTTGAGCGAGGACGGTCTCGTGGTGGACGCGCTGAGTGAATATCAGAATGAGGAAGGGGAAGAAACCGCCCCTTATGAGGAATAATACGGATAAACGCTAACGCTTTCGGGAGGTGCGCATGCTTGCCCTGAAGATCATCGGCATCATTGTGCTGATCTTTCTTCTCATCTCTCTCATTCGCGTGGGCGCGGTGATCGAATTCGGCGGGGAACTGACCGTGTCCCTTGCTGTCGGTCCGCTGAGGGTGAAGATCCTGCCCGCGAAAGAGAAAAAAGAGAAGAAGAAAAAGCCGCCGAAGAAAAAGAAAGAAAAAACACAAAAGCCTAAGGAAGCCGCTCCCAAAAAGAAGCGTAAGATCACCTTGAAACAGGTGAAAGAGCTTCTGGGCATTCTTTGGCCTGCCATCAAAAAGACTTTGAGGAGAGTGGGCCGTGGGATCCGCATCTCACCGCTGCGGCTTTCCATCATTGTGGGCGGAGACGACCCCAGCAAGGTGGCGGAGACTTACGGGTGGCTGAGCCAGGCGGTGTGGGGCGCGATGCCGCAGCTGGAAAAGCTGATGGATATCCGAAAGCCCTTCATCCACACGGGCTTTGATTTTGACGCGGTAAAAACCGCCGTCAGCGGTAAGGTGGGCGTTACCATGCGCATCGGCACGGGATTTGCCATTGTGTTTGGCCTCATTGGCCCCGGTATCCGCGCGCTGATGGTTTTGACAAAAAAAGAAGAAACAAAAACTTTGAATACAGGCGAAAGAAAGGAATCTGACTATGAACAAGCTGAGTGAAGTCATGAGCGAAAGCATGGCAAAGATCCGTGAAATGGTGGACGCCAACACCATCGTCGGTCAGCCCATCACTACCCCTGACGGTGTGACGCTGATCCCCATCTCCAAGGTCAGCTTCGGCTTTGGCAGCGGCGGTGGTGACTACGGCACCAAGCCCAGCGAAAAATTCGGCGGCGCAGGCGCGGCCGGTGTGAAGATCGACCCTGTTTCCTTCCTTGTGGTGAAGGACGGCACGGTGCGCGTTCTTCCCGTGGCAGTTCCTCCCGCAGGCCCTGTGGACCGCATTGTGGACATGGTTCCCGATGTCATCGACAAGGTGGAAAGTTTTATCAATAAGAAAAAGGCGGAAAAAGAAGAAGCCTGATTGGATATACTAGAACCATCAAAATGACAGGTGGTTCTTAAGTATGCATCGGTTCAAAAGCATTTTCTCCGGCGTTTTATGCCTGGTATTACTGGCAAGTATATTTCCTTGTCGGGCAAAGGCTGTCAGCACTTCGGCGACTTCTGCCATCCTGCTGGATGCCCAAAGCGGGCGGGTGCTTTATGAAGTGAACGCCGATCGGGAAATGCTCATCGCCAGCACCACCAAGATCATGACCGCTGTGGTGGCGCTGGAAAACTGCGCCCTTTCGGACACGGTAACGATCCGGCGGGAGCACACCCTTGCCGAGGGTTCCTCCATGTATCTCAAAGAGGGGGAGGAACTCAGGCTGGAGACGCTGCTTTACGGTTTGCTGCTTGCCTCCGGCAATGACGCGGCGCTGGCTATCGCGGATCATTGCGCGGGAAGCACAGAGAAATTTGCCGCCATGATGAATGAAAAGGCAGAGGAACTGGGGATGAGCCACACCTCCTTTGCCAATCCCAACGGGCTGGACGCCGAAGGGCATTATTCCACCGCCCGGGATATGGCGCGCCTTGCGGCCTATGCCATGGAAAAAGAAGCCTTCCGCCGCATGGTTTCCACCGTATCGGTAACGGTGGAGGGCCGCAGCTTTACCAACCACAATAAGCTTTTGAAAATGCTGGATGGCTGTGTGGGGCTGAAAACCGGCTATACCCGCGCCGCGGGACGGACTCTTGTGAGCGCAGTAGAGCGCGCCGGGCGGCGGCTCATAGCCGTGACGCTGCAGGACGGAAACGACTGGCTGGATCACACGGCCCTTTATGAATACGGTTTTGCCGCCTTTACGCCCCGCAAGGCGGCAGAAAAAGGAAAAACGGCAGGGGAGGTGCGCCTTGCAAACGGCGCGCAGCCCACGCTGACCGCCGTGTACGCGGAGGATTTTACCTACCCTTTGCAGCAGGGCGAGAGCCTTTCGGTAAAGGTGAGGCAAAGCGCCCTCACCGCGCCCGTTTCCGAGGGGGAAACTGTGGGCGAGGCGGTATTTTACCTCCACGATGAGGAAGTGGGGGCGGTAGCGCTTCTCGCGGGAGAAACGGCGCAAAAAACGCCTCACATCCCGCTTGTCCGCCGCTTTTTTACCGCGGCGGCGCAATAGAATTTTAGGAGGCTCTATGGAAGAGCGACTGCAAAAAATCATATCTGCCGCAGGCATCTGCTCCCGCCGCGCGGCGGAAGAGCTTTTGAGCGCGGGGCGGGTGACGGTGAACGGTTTTCCCGCGGCGGTGGGTGACAAGGCAGATCCCGAAGCGGACGATATCCGTGTGGACGGCAAGAGCGTGAAGCCTGCGAGAAATCATGTATATCTGCTGCTCAATAAGCCCCGCGGCTATGTCACGACCCTCAGCGACGAAAAGGGCAGAAAGACGGTGGCGGAGCTGGTGAAAGGCTGCCGTGAGCGGGTCTATCCCGTAGGAAGGCTGGATATGTATTCCGAGGGTCTGCTGCTGATGACCAACGACGGGGAGCTGATGCAGCGCCTGATCCACCCCGGCTTTGAGGTGGACAAGACCTATCTTGTGACCGTGGCGGGAGAGCTGGACGGCGCAGCCGCGCGCCTTGGGGCTCTTCGTGATATCGGGGGCGAGAAGATCCGCCCCGCGCAGGTCAGCGTGGAGAAGGAAGAAAAGGACTCTCTCACCCTTCGCATGGTGATCCACGAGGGAAAGAACCGCCAGATCCGCCGCATGTGCGCCGCCGTCGGGCTGAAGGTGCGAAAGCTCCAGCGCGTGGCCGAGCATGAACTGACGCTGGAAGGCATCCCCCTTGGCAAATGGAGATATCTCACACCGCAGGAAACGGCAAAACTGCGCGCTCTGTGTGAAGCAGGGCAGGAGAGGAAATAACAATGGCAAGAA
>JAFQLA010000003.1 GCA_017396725.1 Oscillospiraceae bacterium | reverse complement strand
GAGGCGTGATATTTCCAAGTTCAGGTACAGGGTTGTCCGCCATACCGTCACCGATAAACAAAATAGACTTCATGGTTTCTCCTTGCGTGTATGCACATGAAACTTCGAGTTTATTATACAGAGTAATTTCCTTTTTTTCAATGAAAAAAGCGAAATTTTCATGCTTTTACTTCCTAACTTTTCATATGAATTTTATTCACACCCCTTTTTCTTTCTATTTCTGAATAGAAAACCGATTTCACGGCTAAAATATCCCCGTACTCTAGAAAATAAACGGAGGTCAATCTATGCTTCTTGATCGACTCGCGCTCATTCTCTCCATCGTCGGCGCGCTGAACTGGGGCAGCATCGGTCTTTTCGGCTTTGACTGTGTCGCCTTTTTGTGCGGCGGGCAGATGTCCACTCTCAGCCGCGTGGTCTACGCGCTGGTGGGTCTTGCCGGCGCCTGGTGCATTACCCATCTCTTCCGCGAACGGGGTACCGAGCACCGCGCGACAGACGGAGCTGTATGAAAGAAAAAGCGTGCAAAGCAATTTTGCTTTACACGCTTTTTCTTATTTTTTCATGGAGTGACCTAAAAGTACCCGTTCCAGATCCGCAGGAAGATCGCGCACGCGTCTTCCGCAGGCATCGGCAATGGCATTGATCACCGCAGGCGCCACATTGCAGGTGGCAGGCTCGCCGAGGCCCTTGGCACCCAGCGGGCCGATCTCGCTGGGATATTCCAGACCCACCGCATCGATATCAGGCACATCCAGCGCTGTGGGGAGAATATAGTTTTCCAGATTCAGGTTGCGGATCCTGCCATCCTTCATATCCATCTCTTCGCTCAGCGCATAACCGATACCCATGGCAACGCCGCCGCGGATCTGGCCTTTCACCTCTTCCATATCAAAGGCATGGCCCACATCGTGCACCGCGCAGTACTGATCCACGGAAACGGCGCCGGTGCGGAGATTCACCGTTACCTGCGCGGCTGCCGCGCCGTAGACAAAGGACCAATAAGCGTCGCCCACGCCGGTAGCACGGTCATACTTAAGAGAAGGCGCGGCAAAATAACCGATTTCACCCAAATGGTCGCTGTTGGCAAAAACATCCCGCATCACAGTGAGAAGCTCCACTGTATTTTCCGAATTGGCTCGATCCGTGATCATACCGTCGGCAAAGATCACATCCGTGGTATGGAGCCGCTTTTCGGCATAGCAAGTCAGCTTATGACGCAGCTGCTCTGCCGCGCGGCAGACCGCGCCGCCGGAAAATACCGTGCCGCGGGTAGCTACTGTAGGACCGGCATCCAGCATATAGCCGGTATCCACACTGCTGGCATGGATCTTTTCCCGGGGAATACCCAGCACCTCATGCACCACATTAAGAATCATGGTGCGGCCGCCCTGCCCCACTTCGGAAATACTGCAGTTTACCGTGGCACTGCCATCAGGCTGCAGGGAAACCATGGCGCTGGCTGTATCAATGCCCTGTCCTGCGGCGCCAAAGGATTCGCCGCGGTACAAAAAGCCTACGCCAAGGCCTTTTTTCGTGTAGCGGTGGGTCGCGTTGTAAGAAGCAAATTCTTCTCTCAGACGGGGAATATCCACCCGCTCCTTCAAAGCATCCAGACATTTATCCAGTGTCACATTGGTCATGACCTGCCCCGTAGCGGACTCAGAGCCTTCCCGCAGCATGTTCAGCTCACGGAACGCAACAGGATCCATATTCACAACCTCTGCCAGTTCATCCATCAAAGACTCCGAACAGAAATCCACCTGAGGAGAACCGAAACCGCGCAGCGCGTCGGAATAGACATTATTGGTGTATACATTCAAAGAAACCGTGTCCACATTGGGCACGCAGTAAGGGCCCGTTGCCTCAATGGCCATGCGGGTGGTTACCGGGAAGGATTTGCTCTTGTAAGTGCCGCCATCCAGCAGAAGGCGGATCTTCATAGCCGTGATGTGACCTTCGGCATCCATACCTACCTTGTAATCGGCAAAAATGGGATGGCGCTTGGTGCCCTCCATCACCGATTCCTCACGGCTGAGCACCACTTTGCAGGGGCGCTTGAGATAATAGCTCACCAGCGCCGCGCGGCTGCCGGCCATGGCGATATCGTAGTTTTTGCCGCCAAAGGAAGCACCGATGGCTCCAAGGATCACGCGCACGCGGTTGGCGGAAAACCCAAGGGTATCGGCTACCATGCCGCGGATCACAAAGGGACTGTTGACGGGGCAGTACACCAGCATCTCCCCTGTCAGCGTGTCATAATTGGCAACCGCTACTTCGGTTTCAATGCAGGCATGCTGCACACGGGGCACGCTGTAGGAGCGCTCCACAATGTGCGCTGCCTCGGCAAATGCTTTTTCCACATCGCCACGCTGCGTCTTCCAGCGGCAGATGGTGTTGCCGCCGGGATGGATCTCGGGGGCGCCCTCATCCAGAGAATGATGGGGATCAAAAATAGCAGGCAGTTCTTCGTATTCCACTTTCACAGCCTTTGCCGCTTCCTCTGCCTGCGCAAGAGACTCTGCCGCCACCATGGCAACGGAGTCACCAATATAACGCACACGGTCCCCGCAAAGCACAGGACGGTCACAGGGCTGATTGGGAATACCGGGGATATCCTTTGCGGTGAAAATGCGCAGCACGCCCGGCATTTTCTCTGCCCCGGAGGTATCGATACTGATAATACGGCCGCTGCTGATGGGACTTCTCACCATCTTGGCGTAGACCATACCCGGCAAGGAGATATCATTTACATAGACTGCCTTGCCTGTAACTTTACCGAGAATATCAGGGCGATTATTCATGCTTTGCCCTCCCTTCTCTTCCGATAGCGCTCTGCCGCGTCTTCAATGGCGTCCACGATCTGGTGGTAACCTGTGCAGCGGCAGATGTTGCCGGAAATCGCCGTGCGGATCTCCTCGCGGGTGGGAGAAGGATTGGCATCCAGCAGCGCCTTGGCACTCATGATAAAGCCGGGAGTACAGAAACCGCACTGAGCGGCATGATGGTCGATAAATGCTTCCTGAATAGGATCCAACTGGCCGTTTTGGGAAAGGCCTTCAATCGTGAGCACGCTCTTTCCTTCCACGCTGACTGCCAGCACAAGGCAGGAAGCTACCGCCTTACCGTCCAGCACTACGGTGCATGCTCCGCATTCACCAACACCGCAGCCTTCCTTGGTGCCGGTAAGATGGAATTCATTGCGCAGAAGATCCACAAGGCGGGTATTTTCTGCCACTTCCACGGTGGTATCTTCACCGTTGAGAATAAAATTCAGTTTCATTCTTCCGCCTCCTTTACTCTTCATCGATCCCTGCCGCGCGGCAGAGAGCCTGCGCTGTCAACGCTTCTACCACAGGCTTTTTATATTCCGTAGACCAGCGAATACCGGTCTTTTCGATCATTACTTCAGATACGATATCACCGCAAGCTTCAAAAAGCTCCAAAGAGGGCGCCTTCCCCTTGAGAAATCCCTCCGCTTTTTCCACACGGGCAGGTGTGGAAAACACACAGCCGGGCACAATGCGGCTATCTTCGATGATACCGTCCACAACCCGCAGCGCCACCGCCATATTCATTCGGGAAATGGCCAGCGCTTTGCGGCGGCCCACTTTGATAAAGGCGGTCGTATAGCCATCAATACGGTCAAACTCCACAGCGGAGACGACCTCATCATCTTCCAAAGCAAGAACACCGCTTTTTACATAAGCTTCACCCAAAGGAAGCACCCGCTCACCCCGAAGACTCTTTACGATGAGCCGCGCATCCAGCGCCATCAGCGCTGAAGGGGTATCTGCCGCAGGGGACGCATTGCAGATATTGCCGCCTACGGTACCCACATTTCGGATCTGCTCAGAGCCGACGGTAGAAGCCGCCACACTAAGGAATTCCGCATGCTTTCGAAGCTCGGGAGAATGGTTCATCTGAGAATGGGTGGTCAGCGCCCCAATACGGACGGTCTTTTCCCCCACTTCGATACCCGACATTCCTTCCACAGCACTCAGATCCAGCAGCATGGTAACCCCATCCAGCTGCTTGGCGCCTTGGCGCAGCTGCACCATAAGATCGGTGCCTCCTGCCAGAACACGCATCTTTGCGCCATGTTCCGCTTTCAGCGCCAAAGCTTCCTGCCAGGTTTTCGGTTTAAAGTAACGCAAATCTTTCATGCGCCAACACTCCTTCCCATCTGTCCAAAAAAGAAAAAAGGAGGGGGAAAATACCCCCTCCTCTCTTAGTTCACATTCGTAACTTACAGATTCTCGAGTAACTTGATTATCAACAGTTCAAGTCCTTATATCAATTTTCTATAGTTTATCATCGATAAACCCAATAGTCAATACCTATTTCGCAAATTGCAAAATAAAAAAGAGGAAGGTTTCCCTTCCTCTTTTTTTAGCTTTAGATCTTGGTCATCTTTACGGCCTTCAGTTCCTGAGCAGCATCATAGATAGCTTCGATGAGCTGTTCATAACCGGTGCAGCGGCAAAGGTTACCGGAAATAGCGCGGCGGATTTCTTCCTTGGTGCAGTCGCAGTTTTCATCCAGCAGAGCCTTGGCGCTCATGACGAAACCGGGAATGCAATAACCGCACTGCTGTGCATTGTGACGCAGGATAGCTTCCTGAACAGGATGCAGCTTATCACCGTCAGCAACGCCTTCGATGGTGACCACATTGCGGCCTTCGCAAGATGCAGCCAGGGTCAGGCAGGAAGTAACTGCCTTGCCGTCAATGATAACGGTGCAAGCGCCGCATTCGCCAACGCTGCAGCCTTCCTTGGTACCAGTCAGGTGCAGATTGTCTCTGAGGACATCCAGCAGACGCTGATTGGGTTCGATCTCAACGGAAGTTGCCTTACCGTTCAAAGTAAAGTTCAAAATTCTCTTGGTCATACCTGCTCCAATCCCGCGGCTTCAGCCAGCGCATCACATACGATTGCCTGTACGGCAGGCTTCTTATACTCGGTGGACCAACGCACGCCGGTGCGGCGGACCATTTCTTCGCCAACTTCCACACCTGCAGCCTGGAAGAGTTCCAGAGAGGGCTTCTTGCCCAGCAGCAGAGCTTCAGCACTTTCCACGCGGGCGGGTACCTTGAAGATACAGCCGGGAGCCACGCGAGCGAAGTTAATGTTGCCATCAGCATCCAGAGCGATAGCAACGGAAGCGTTCAGACGGGAGATAGCCAGAGCCTTGCGGCGGCCCAGCTTTACAAAGCCCATCATGGTGTTTTCGGGCAGCTTTTCAATGATAAAGCCCTTGACCAGTTCGCCTGCGTTAAGAGCCAGAGCGCCCTTATCCAGATACAGGTCAACCAGCTTAACCTGACGGGTGCCTTCCACGCCAACGATCTCAGCTACAGCGTCAGCCATAACGAGAGCGGGCAGAGGATCGGATGCGGGCAGTGCGTTGCAGACTGCGCCGCCGATGGTACCGGCATTGCGGACCTGAGGAGAGCCAACCAGGCTGGAAGCCTTGCTCAGGCAGGGCAGATACTTCTGCACCAGCTCGCTGCGTTCCAGTTCGGTGTGGGTGCACATTGCGCCGATGTAAAGATACTTTTCATCTTCGCGGATGTACTTGAGTTCGCTTTCCAGATGGGAAATATCAACGATATATTCAAGGCCGGCCCAACGCTTGCTCTTTTCGTGGATCTGAACAATAATGTCGGTGCCGCCAGCGAGGCAGGCAGCCTTCTTGCCGTACTGAGCAAGATATTCGCAGGCTTCCTTTACGCTACCAGGCAGTAAGAAATCATACTGATACATATTTACATACCCTCCTTAAGACAGCTTCTTGCCCAGCAGGACGTTTTCAAGAGTTGCGGGGTTGTTGTAGATGCGGCGGCCGGTAGCATTGTAAACAGCGTTTGCAATAGCTGCGCCGACTGCTTCGGTGGAAGGCTCGCCAAGGCTCTTTGCACCGTAAGTACCCACGGGGTCATCACACTCGAAGAGGTTGATCTTCATTTCGGGAGCGTCCATAGAAGTGGGAATGATGTAGGAGTCGAAGTTGGTGTCCTTGACTCTGCCCTTGCTGACATTCACTTCTTCGCTGATGCCGTAACCGCAGCCCATTACGATACCGCCGTAGATCTGGCCCTTTGCCATGGGAGGATTGATAACGGTACCGACATCGTGGCTGGAGGTCACCTTCTTGACATCAACAAAACCGGTGGTCATGTCAACTTCAACTTCTGCTACGCAGCAGCCGTAACCGAAGGTGGGGCCGGCCTTACCCTGACCGGTAGCATGGTTCTGGTTGAAGGGTTCGGGTTCATACCACTCGTAAGCGCCCAGGTTCTTGCCGGTGAAGGTACCGACGGTGGACACTACGGACAGAGGCAGGGTAACATTGGGATACTTCTTGAGGAAGAATACGCCGTTGCGCAGATCCACATCGTCAATGGCGATGTTATCGAAGCTGAGGGAGCCCTTTTCAAGGCCATATTCTTCTTCCACCTTATCCAGAGGCAGGAGCTTGAGTTCCAGAGCGTCCTGAATAAGGACCTTATGCAGAGCCAGACCGGCCTTCTTAACGGACTGAGCGCCCATAACGGTACCGCGGGAAGCAGCGGTCATACCGCTGTCGAGGATAGCGTGAGTGTCGCAGCCGTAGCAGAATACAGATTCATAGGGAACGCCCAAAGCTTCAGCGGCGATCAGACCGAAGGTGGTCTTCAGACCCTGACCCATTTCGGTAAGGCCGATGTTCACGCTGACAGAGCCGTCTTCGTTGACCTTCATGAAGCAGCCGTCTGCGTCGGGCTGTTCTGCACCGAAGCCGCAGCTGCGGTAGCAGATGGACATACCGATACCCTTGCGCTTCTTTTCGGAAGTCTGCTTCTTGTATTCGGCGCGCTTGCGCTGATAGTCGGTCTGCTCAACGGTGTAGTCCATAACTTCCTGCAGGATCACGTGTTCCACAGGAGCACCGGTAGCGGTGATGGAGCCTTCCTTCAGGCAGTTCTTTCTTCTGAATTCCACTTCATCCATTCCCAGAGCTTCAGCCACTTCATCGATGAACTGTTCCTGAGCCCAGATCAGCTGAGGAGAGCTGTAGCCGCGCATTGCGCCGGAGTGGATGTTGTTGGTGAATACACCGAAGGTATCGGTGGAGACGTGAGGAATTACATAAGGACCGGTGGAGTGAACGTTGGCGCGCCAGTTCATGTACAGAGTCTGGTTGTTGTAAGCGCCGGAGTTATCGATCTGCTGGCCTTCCCATGCAACGATGGTGCCGTCCTTCTTAACGCCGATCTTGT
>JAFQLA010000080.1 GCA_017396725.1 Oscillospiraceae bacterium | reverse complement strand
GGTGTACCTTGTTATGTTGATAATCATCTGATGGTAGAATTGGAACAGACAGAAGATCGCTTTTGGTTCAAATCCCCACCTGGCCGTATGACAGAAACCGCAGACAGAATTACAGGCGAAGAAACCAAAGGATTTCTATTTGTTAGTGACCCACATCTTTCAGATGAGACTTCACATAAACTAGTTGACTATGTTTTGGGATTAAATGGACTTGTGATGTTTTCTTCTTCAGAACCGGCTCATTCTTATAGCGGAGTGCTTCTGGAACGAGGTGATGCATCCCAGTTTAGCTATCCTGTTCATTTCGATGAGAAGCATTATAAAATTATCCTGAATAGCAATGATTTTGCTAAAACCATTCCTTATCATATGGATGGCCTTAAAACAGAGAAAATCTATGTGTTTTAATTGTATGAAGGATGGGAGTTTACTCATTAATTGCCCGTTCTATACTGTTATGAAGCAGATAGCGTTATTGACAAATGTATTACAGGAGTGCAGGGTATAAAAGAAACCTCTGGCATAATACTGAAAAGGCCCCGATGCTTTTTTTTTAGCATCGGGGCCTTTTAGCGCGGGAGGGAATGGATAAAAAGCCGGGGATATACAATTTAATATAGAAAGCTTGAAAAAAGAAAATTGCTATGATATAACATAATAGTCGTAATGTGGGATGTTATAAATTGAAATAGCATCTATAAAGACAAAATTCAGCCGGAAGGAGCGGGAATATGAAGGTTGAAACTATCACCAGCCGCACAAATGCCCTCTGCACTCATATCCGCAAGCTTGCTTCTTCCGCGGCTTATCGCAGGGAGACAGGAGAATTCCTTTGCGACAGTCCCAAGCTTTTAAAAGAGGCTCTCCTTTGGAAGGGTGAGATCCTCTGTGTTGTATTTACGGAAGGAACCGAACTGCCTGCATTGGATGAGCATGTGCGCCTTGTAAAGGTAAGCTCTGAACTGATGGAGTCCATTTCTCCCATGCGCGCGCCGCAGGGCGTTCTCTTTACCTGCCGCATGCCGCGCCAGAATTTGCCAGAAACGCTGGAAGGCAGCCGCTATGTGGTGCTGGACGGGGTGCAGGATCCCGGTAATGTGGGAACGATCCTTCGCTCACTGGATGTCTTTGACGCAGACGGACTTGTGCTGCTTGCCGGCTGCGCCGATCTCTATAATCCCAAAACGGTGCGGGCCACCATGGGGGCGCTTTTCCGCAGAAATGTATGGAACTGCACGGCGGAAGAGCTGAAGGAAACTTTGAAAAGAAGCCATATTCCGCTCTACGGCGCGGCACTGCGGGAGGATACCGTAGATGCCCGCAAAGTGGATTATTCCCGTGCGGCGGTGGCTATCGACAGTGAAGGCCGTGGGCTCAGCGATGAAATGCTGGCGCTTTGTGACCGCACGATCCGCATTCCTATGAGTGAACGGTGTGAATCGCTGAATGCGGCGATCGCGGCCTCTGTGCTGCTTTGGGAGATGTACCGATAAAAAGAAAGGGGTGTTGGCAGACATGTTGAATCATTGGCTTTGGCTTTCCACAAGAGAAGTCAGCAACCAGATGAAGCTTACGCTGCTGGAACATTTCGGCACCCCGGAAAGTATATATTTCAGTGACAGAGAAGAATATGCTCTGGTGGAGGGGATGAAAAGGAATTATTTCCCCACACTGGAGGATAAGGATCTTGGTGAAGTGGATAAGATCCTGGGCGATGTGGAGCGGTTGGGAATCCGCATCCTTACCATTCAGGATGCCGCCTATCCCTCGCGTTTGAAAAACATTTACGATCCGCCCATTCTTCTTTACTACAAGGGGATGCTGCCCGTTTTTGATGAAGAGGCGGCTGTTGCCGTGGTTGGTACCCGCGATGCTACACCTTATGGCATTCAGGCAACCGAAAAGCTCAGCTACGGTATGGCGTCTCAGGGTGCGATGGTGATCTCGGGCCTTGCTCGCGGCATCGACAGCGCGGCCCATCGCGCGGCGCTCCGTGCCGGAGGAAAAACCGCGGCAGTTCTTGGCTGCGGTATCGATGTGATCTATCCGCCGGAAAACCGCTATCTTTATGAAGATGTTGCCGCATCGGGTTCCCTTATCAGCGAATATCCTCCGGGAACACCGCCTGCGTCCCGTCATTTTCCGGAACGCAACCGCATTATCAGCGGCTTGAGTGTTGCAGTGCTGGTGGTGGAAGCGCCTGAAAAGAGCGGCGCGTTGATCACGGCCGCTGCGGCGTTGGATCAGGGCAGAGAAGTGTTTGCCGTGCCCGGTCAGATCGATGCGCCTATGAGCATCGGCTGCAACCGCCTTATCCGTGACGGTGCGGGTCTTGCTTCCGAGAGCTGGGATATTCTGCAGGATTTCTGGCCTCGCTTTGCGCATAAGATTCGCCCCAACCGCGTGTTGGAGCCGGAAGATCTGGAGTATCACGGTGAAAGCGTGCTGCCGGGTGAAGCGGCGGAAGTAAAGCCGCAGCTGGATCTTGCGACAAGTGATCTGAGCCTTACGGACGATCAGATCCTGATTTTGAAAACTTTGGGTGATGAACCCATTCATGTAGACGATCTGGTGGAACTCACGCAGATCCCCACCCGCCGGGTTCTTTCCGCGCTGACGATTTTGACGATGGAAGAATTGGCGGAAGAATGCAGCGGTAAAAAATTTATCGCCCGCGTTCAGCTTGTATAAACTTTATTTGCGCCGCGGCGCAATGACGGAGGTTTGTAATGGCCAAAAAGGCAGAAAAAAATCTGGTAATCGTGGAGTCTCCCGCCAAGGCGAAGACTATCGGCAAATATCTGGGTACTGAATTTGAA
Source organism: Oscillospiraceae bacterium (assembly GCA_017396725.1). The sequence continues at coordinate 2,258 of JAFQLA010000080.1, read as the reverse complement.
GTAAAGGCGTCCATGGGCCATCTGCGCGATCTGCCCAAGAGTGTGATCGGCGTGGATATTGAAAACGATTTTGAGCCCAGCTATCAGCCCATCAAAGGCAAGGAAGAACTCATCAGTGAGCTGAAAAAGTCGGCCAAGGCAAGTGCCATGGTTTACCTCGCAACCGACCCTGACCGCGAAGGTGAATCTATTTCCTGGCATCTTAAGCAGCTGCTGGATCTTCCCGATGAAAAGACCCGCCGTGTTACCTTTAACGAAATTACCAAAAAGGTGGTACAGGAGAGCATCGCTCAGCCCCGCAGCATCGACCAGAATCTGGTGGATGCCCAGCAGGCGCGCCGTATTCTCGACCGCATTGTGGGCTATCAGCTCTCTCCGCTGCTGTGGAAGAAGATCCGCAAGGGCCTTTCCGCAGGCCGTGTGCAGTCTGTTGCCACCCGCATGGTGGATGACCGTGAACATGAGATCGAGGATTTCAAGGCAGAAGAGTATTGGACGCTGGATGGCAATTTTATTGCAAAGGATGTAAAGTGCCCCAACTTCACGGCCCGTTACCACGGCTGCGGCGGAAAGAAAAAGGAACTCTCTTCCAAGGCTGCAGTGGAGAAGGTGATGGAAGCGGTGAAGAACGAGGTCTTTACCGTAAAGTCTATCAAGCGCAGCGACAAGCAACGCAATCCGTCTCCTCCTTTTACTACATCTACTCTGCAGCAGGAAGCTTCCCGCAAGCTGAATATGACGCCCCGCCGCACTATGGCCATTGCCCAGCAGCTGTATGAAGGTGTAGATATCACCGGTGAAGGTACCGTAGGTCTTATCACCTACATGCGTACTGATAGCCTCCGTATTTCTGAAGAAGCTATTGCTGCAGCCAAGACCTTTATTCTTGGCCGCTACGGCAAGGATTACTATCCCGCAACGGTACGCCGTTTCAAGACTAAGGCCGGCGCGCAGGATGCTCATGAAGCCATTCGCCCCAGCAATGTGAATCTCACCCCTGAGCAGGTGCGCGCAGATCTTACCGCGGAGCAGTACCGCCTTTACCGCTTGATCTGGAGCCGTTTTCTGGCAAGCCAGATGGCAAATGTCATCTACGACAGCGTCAATGTGGAAATCACTGCTAACGGTCATGATTTCCGTGTCAGCGCAAGCGATGTAAAGTTTAATGGCTATACAGCGGTTTATGAAGAAGGCCACGATGAGGAAAAGGAAGAAAAGCTGATCCGCCTGCCCGATCTGAAGGAAGGCGAAGAGGTGACGCTGAAAGATTTCGTGCCCGAACAGCATTTCACCCAGCCTCCTGCCCGTTATACCGACGCAACGCTGATCCGCGCCATGGAAGAAAACGGCATTGGCCGTCCTTCCACCTACGCGCCTACCGTGACTACCATCCTTTCCCGCCAGTATGTGGTGAAGGAAGGCAAGTACCTTCGCATCACGAATCTCGGCCGCGTGGTGACGGAACTGATGAAAGAGCGCTTCAGCGATATTGCAGACCTTAAGTTCACGGCCAACATGGAAGAAAAGCTGGACAGCGTGGAAGAGGGCGATATCGAATGGAAGGGCGTGCTCCGTGATTTCTACGCTCAGTTTGCGTCCAATCTTTCCGAAGCGGAACAGGCTTTGGAAGGCAAGTATATCAAGGTGCCCGACGAGGTATCCGAAGAGCTTTGTCCCCAGTGCGGCAGAAATCTTGTGGTGAAGTACGGCCGTTTCGGTCCCTTCCTGGCATGCCCCGGTTATCCCGACTGCAGCTTTGCCATGCCTCTGGTGGTGGAAATGCCCGGTCGCTGCCCCAAGTGCGGCGGCCGATTGATGAAGCGCACGGGCACCAGCAAGAAGAGCAACAAGCAGTATACCTTCTATTGCTGCGAGCATACCAATACCAAGACCGGTGCGGAATGCGACTTTATGACGTGGGATGTTCCCGTAAAGGACAACTGTCCCGTTTGCGGTGATACCATGTTCAAAAAGTCCGGCAAGGGCTTCAAGCGTCCCTTCTGCATCAATGCCGCCTGCAGCAACTTCCTGCCCGAAGAAAAGCGGGGTTATCCCAAGAAAAAGGCTGAAGAGGAAGAACCGGCAGAAGAGGAGAAGAAAGAAAAGAAGACGGCCGCCAAAAAGACTGCGGCAAAAAAGCCTGCTGCCAAGAAGAGCACCGCTAAGAAAAACGTGTAGAAAACTGCGAAAAAAGAGGACTAATGTTGAAAGATAAAGTAACTGTGATCGGCGCAGGACTTGCCGGCTGCGAAGCGGCC
>JAFQLA010000079.1 GCA_017396725.1 Oscillospiraceae bacterium | reverse complement strand
TGGGCCGCTTCCATCTGGATGGCATCGCTCCCGCACGCCGCGGTGTGCCCCAGATCGAAGTTACCTTCGATATCGACGCCAACGGCATCGTAAACGTATCCGCTAAGGATCTGGGCACCGGCTGCGAGCAGCACATCACCATCACCTCCTCTTCCAACATGAGCAAGGAAGATATCGAGCGCGCTGTGAAGGAAGCTGAACAGTTTGCCGCTGAAGACGCCAAGATCAAGGAAGAAGTGGAAACCCGCAATCAGGGCGATCAGATGGTCTATCAGTGCGAAAAGACTCTGGAAGAAATGGGCGACAAGATCCCCGCAGAAGAAAAGGGCAAGATCGAAACCGCTCTCAATAAGCTCAAGGATGCGCTCAAGGGCACCGATACTGCTGTCATCAAGGCCGCTACCGAAGAAGTGACCAAGGAATTCTACGCTGTCAGCGAAAAGCTCTATCAGCAGGCCAATCCTCAGGGCGCGGCAGGCGGCCCCGACATGGGCGGCGCAGCTCCCAATGGCGGCGAGCAGTACTATGATGCTGACTACACCGTAGTCGACGAAGACGATAAGAAGTAATTTCAACCGATCCTATGGCAAGGAAGGTTTCCCCCAGGGAGACCTTCCTTCGCCTGCGTTTTTGCGAAAAAGATTTTTGCGTGTTTTGCTCTCAAAAGGAGAGCTTGGATAGGAAACCATTTCCAGTAAGGATTGAACATATATGGCAGATAAAAGAGATTATTACGAGGTCCTTGGCATCTCAAAAGGCGCAAGCGAAGAGGAGATCAAAAAGGCCTATAAAAAGCTGGCCCGCAAGTATCACCCCGACATGAATCCCGGTGACAAGGAAGCGGAAGAAAAATTCAAAGAGATCAACGAAGCCAACGAGATCCTTTCCGACAGTGACAAGCGCGCCCGCTACGATCAGTTCGGCTTTGCCGGCGTGGATCCCAACTATGGCGGCGGCGCAGGCTACGGCGGTTACGGCGGCGGCTTCGATTTCGGCGATCTGGGCGATCTTTTCGGCAGCTTCTTCGGCGGCGGCTTCGGTTCCTCCGCCCGCTCCAACCCCAATGCGCCCCGCCGGGGTGAGAGCATCCGCATGGGCATTTCCATTTCCTTTGAAGAAGCGGCCTTCGGCTGTGAGAAGGAGATCACCGTGGACCGCACGGAAAAATGCTCCGAGTGTGATGGCAGCGGCTGCGAAAAGGGCACCACGGCAGAGGTCTGCCCCGAGTGCCGCGGCAGCGGCACCGTGCAGGTGCGCCGCCAGACTCCTATGGGTGTTTTCGCCACCAGCCAGCAGTGTCCCAAGTGCGGCGGCCGCGGCAAGATCATCCATCAGCCCTGCAAGAGCTGTGGCGGCAAGGGTATGGAACGCCGCCGCAGAACCATTACCGTGAATATCCCCGCGGGTATCGACGCGGGTCAGACTGTGTCCCTGCGCGGTCAGGGTCATGCCGGCTTTAACGGCGGCCCCGCAGGTGATCTTCTGGTGACGGTGAATGTCCGCCCCCACGAATTCTTCCGCAGAGACGGTACCGCCGTGCTTCTGGAGAAGAAGGTCTCCTTTGTGCAGGCAACCCTGGGCGGCGAGCTGCAGATCCCTACCATTGACGGCAAGGTCAGCTATAACCTGCCCGAAGGCACCCAGACCGGCACCACCTTCCGCCTCAAGGGCAAGGGCATTCCCTCCATCCACGGACGGGGCCGCGGTGACCAGTATGTGACGGTAGTGGTGGAAACCCCCAGGAACCTCAGCCGCGAGCAGAAGGAAGCCCTTTTGAAGTTTGCTGAGGCTATGGGCGAAGACACCGGTGACAAAGGCAAAAGCTTTTTCGGGAAAAAGAAAAAGAACTAAAAAAGATAAAGGGAGAATGTTATGAAGATTTCTATCGGTTGTGATCACGGCGGTTACGCGCTGAAGGAAACCGTCAAGGCCATGCTGCTTGAGCAGGGCCATGAAGTTGTGGATGTGGGCTGCTACTCCACCGAAAGCGTAGACTATCCTCTCTTCGGCGAGGCTGCTGCCCGCGCCGTTGCCTCCGGCGAGTGCGAAAAGGGCATCGTCATCTGCACCACCGGCATCGGTATCTCCATCGCTGCCAACAAGGTCAAGGGCATCCGCTGCGCGCACTGCTGCGATACCCTCACCGCTGAAATGACCCGCCGCCATAATGACGCCAACATGCTGGCCATGGGCGCAGGTATCACCGGTGTGAATCTTGCCAAGAAGATGGTGGAAGTGTTCCTTGCCACCGAGTTTGAAGGCGGCCGCCACCAGCGCCGTGTCAGCCAGCTGGACGCTATCGAAGGCTAAAACATAAAAAGACCGTAGGAGAGGAGGGTCACTGTGAAAAAAGACGGATATCGCAGCTACCATGGCCGAATGTCCGGCGGCAAGCGCGCCGCCATCGTCATCATGGTGGCGATCCTTGTGCTTGCGGCAGTATATCTTGTGAGCCAGCATTTCGTGGTTTACGATGATGCCGGCGGCGTCCATATCCATTGGCCTTTTGCCCATGATGACGAAAAGCCGGCGGAGGATCCGCAGCCTGAGCATGATGATCTGGAGATCATCATCGGCACCAAGGATGATCCGGCGGACGGTTCTTCCGGGGAAGGCGTTCTTGCCCCTGTGGTGGGCTATTACCTCAAGGGCGATCTCGCTCTTGCCGATAATGAGGGCAAGGCTTTCGTGGCAGAGATGAAAGACGGTCAGGGCCGGCTTCGCTATCCTTCCGGATTGCTTACCGCAAAGGACGCGGGGGCCGTGGAAGGTGACGAGGCGGACGCCGCGGCGTTGGAGCTTATGCTCAATGCTTACGGTGTTGCATCTATCAGCGCTGTGCGGGATAATTATTATCCCCTTATCAACACGGAAAAGGCAGGCCTTTGCCGTGAGGGGTATTACCCCTGGCGCGCCTTTGACGCCTGCTATTACCTTGACCCCGTAAAGGCAGAAGCGCGGGATTATATCTGCTCCGTTGCGGAGGAATGCGTGAGCCTCGGCTTTGACGAGGTGCTGCTCAGCGACATCGGCTATCCCGCCGAAGGAGAGGGGCGGCTCTACCGCATCCTCTATCCCGAAGATCCCCGCACGGCTGTGGCCGGCATGCTGACGGCAGTCGGCGGCGCGGTGCACCGTGATGGTGCGGTATTCAGCGTGGAACTGACGGCGCAGACCGTGCTGGAAGGCTTTGACGAGGTGCGATACGTGTATCTGGAAGATGTTCTTGCCGCTGCCGACCGTGTGTATGTAAAGACCACGGAGGCGGAGGCTATTGCCATCGCCAAGGTCATCGGAGAGGCAGCGGACTTCGTTGCCATTTTCACCGAAGAACCCTCTGCCGACTACACGGGCAACTATGTGATCGTGAAATAAAAAATCACCCCTGTTACAGGACAGGGGTGATTTTTTTGCCCTAAAGCAATTGACGCGTTTTGCCCTTTGGGTTATAACTAAAGGAGAAAAACGGGCACGGCCCACAGAAAAAGAAAGAGGCGATCGGTATGGAACTTACCGCGGAAGTAAAAGCGATCCTTCCCGAGGTGGAGGCGCTGGCGCGCGAGCTGCACGCCATGCCTGAGATCAGCTTTGAAGAATATAAGACCACCGCGCTGGTGGAAAAATACTGCCGTGAGTGCGGCGTGGAGATTTTGGATATCGGACTGAAAACCGGTGTTGTGGCCTGGCTCAACTGCGGCAGGGAAGATACCGTTGCCCTGCGTGCGGATATCGATGCGGTGCTGCAGGATGACGGCAGCTGCGCCCATGTCTGCGGCCATGACTATCACACCGCAGGCCTCATCGGCGCTATGAAGATCCTCAGCGCGAAGAAAGAGGAGCTGCGGCACAATGTGCTCTTCATTTTCCAGCCGGCGGAGGAATTCACCAAGGGCGCGGACTATGTGCTCTCCTGCGGCCTGATGGATAAGCTGCCTCAAAAACCCACGGTGCTTTTCGGCACCCATAACCGCCCTGAACTGCCCCTTGGCACCATCGGTGTGAAAAGCGGCGGATTGATGGCGGAAAACACCACCTTTGAGATCGATATCCACGGCCGCACGGGCCATCCCGGTGCGCCCAACCAGTGCATCGACCCCATCGTGGCGGCAGCCGCTGTGATCAACGGCGCCCAGACCATTGTCAGCCGCAACTGCGATCCCTTTGAACCCTGCGTCTGCTCTGTCTGCAGCGTCAATAGCGGCAATAAGGAGAACTTCGCGCCCGAGATCGCGGAGCTGTCCGGTTCTATCCGCACGTTGAGTCATGAGGCGCACTTGCTTATTATCCGGCGATTGAAGGCTCTGACGGAGGAATCCGCCAAGGCTTATAACTGTACTTCCGAGATCCGCCTGCGCCGCGAGGTGCCCGCCGTATTCAACGGGCCCCGGGAAACTGCCATGGCCCGCGCCGCTGCAGAGGCAACCGTGGGTCGGGACAATGTGGTGGATCCCCGCGCCTGCCTTGCCAGCGAAGATTTTGCGGTCTTTGGCGAGGTGATGCCTGCCTTTTTGTACTGGATCGGCGCGGGAGTGGAGGGGGAAGTGAATCACCCCTGGCACCATGCGGATTTCCGTGTTCCCGCAGGTTATCTTGAGATATCCGTCAGGCTTTTTGTCAACTCCGTGCTTGTGAACTAAAAAGGAGAGAATATGGATCCTTATCAGAACTATCAGCCCGGTCAGAACGGCTTCCCGCCTCATGGCGAAACTGTGCCGCCCAACGGCTATTATCAGCCCCCGCAGTACCAGCAGCCCCCGCAGTATCAGCAGGCGCCTCCTCAGTACCAGCAGACGCCCCCGCAGTATCAGCAGGTGCCGCCCCAGTACCAACAGCCGCCGTATCCCCCTTATGAGCCCCCGCATCCCGGCAAGGAAAAGGCGAAAAACGCCATGATCGTGGGCATCGTTGCAACGGTGGCTATGTTCCTGGGCTATACGGCTATCGTGTCTGTCGCGCTGGGTATCGTGGGCCTTGTGATGGCCTCCAAAGCCAAGAGCATGGGCTATATGGGCAGCGAACGCACGGCGGCGGTGGTGCTTTCTCTTGTCGGTATCATCGGCGGCGTTATCTCTTTTGTGGTAAGTATCGCGATCCTTGTGTTTTCAGCCATGAGCTGGCTGGATATGTTCTCTGTTTACGCGGAGATCTTTCCGTTTTAAAAGAAAAAAAGAGCAGCGCAGACGGCAGTCTGCGCTGCTTTTCCTTTTTCAGGAAAAAGAAGTGTGGCCGGGGAAACGGGCGGGCACAAAATGTGGTATGAAAGGATTCTGCAAGTGGACTTGAGAAAATGAATCATGCAGAAATGCCGCAAATCATTGACAAGCGGGGAGAAAAACAGTATACTTTACTCATTATAACAGTATTAATTGTGGTAGTGTGTCAATAGCATGCTTTTCGGCAGGCTGAGACACGAGTTCGGGGGCCATCTCAAAAGGACCGCCGAACCGCGATTTGTTGTTTCGGGTGCCGCTTCTGCGCTGCCTGCGACAAGGGCGAACAGAAAACTTTTGTAAAAGAGAAAGGGAAAACATGGACGCTATTGTTGTAAAAGGTTCTTTTTTGATGACCGAAGACGGTCTGGAGGAAAACTGGGGTCTGCGTGTGGAAGGCAACCGCATCACTGAAGTCGGTCCCAACGATACTCTTACCGTAAATGAAGGCGATCAGGTCGTAGAAGCCAAGGATCAGATGATCCTGCCCGGCTTTGTCAACGGCCATAATCATATGTACAATGTGGTAGCCCGCGGCATCACCACCGATGCTGTCGTCACCGAATTCTCCAGCTTCCTGGAAGGCTTCTGGTGGCCCTATGTGGAAAACCGCATCAACCACGAAATGGCTGAGATCACCACCAAGCGCTCCTGCGTGGAAATGATCGAAAGCGGCATCACCTCTTTTGTTGACATTCTCGAAGCTCCCAACGCCATCCCCGGCGGCCTGGAAGTGGAACGCAAGGTAGTGGAAGAAGCCGGCCTGCGCGCCAAGCTCTCCTTTGAAGCCTGCCAGCGCATGAGCGAGGAAAACGGTCAGACCGGCCTCAAGGAAAACGCAGACTTCATCCGCAACCACAAGGGCGAGATGGTAGACGCTATCCTCTCCACCCATACTCTTTTCAGCTGCTCTGAAGAATTCGTCAAGCAGGCTAAGGCCATGGCAAACGAAGTGGGCGGCCTCATGCACATGCACCTCTCCGAAAGCGTATTCGAACCCGACTGGTGCAAGGAACACGGCTACAAGACCCCTGTTGAAACCTATGAAGACTGGGGCATTCTGGATGAAAACACCGTAGCTTCTCAGGTGGTACAGGCTTCCGACATGGAACTGGACATTCTGGCAAAGCACGGTACCAAGGTCGTACATATGCCCCTTTCCAACTGCGAAGTGGGCGGCGGCGTAGCTCCCGTGAGAAAGATGCTCGAACGCGGCATCACCGTGGGTCTCGGCACCGACGGCTTCAACAACAGCTTCTTTGAAGTTATGCGCGGCGCGTGGATGATCCACAAGGCTTACGAGCAGGATCCTCAGGTCATGCCCGCAGATGTGGTTTACAAGATGGCTACCTCCATGGGCGCCAAGGCCGTAGGCTTTGAAGATGTCGGCGTTCTGGCTGCCGGCAAGCTGGCTGACGTTATCGTGGTGGATACCGACACTTCCACTCCCATCAACAAGCACAATGTCTACGATCAGATCGTTCTTTACCGTAATCCCTGCGATGTAAAGCATGTTATGTGCGACGGCAAGTGGCTCAAGTGGGACGGCAAGCTCACCACTCTGGATAAGGATGCTGTCCGCAAGGAATGCAGCGAAAAGACCGCTAAGTTCTGGAAGATCAACGGCTAAATAAAAGATCAAATAGGTAGAAACTATTAAAATATAAAAGAAAGGAAGCGCAAACTTTGATCGGTTTGCCAGTGAATGAACATGTTTGAGAAGGAAAAACTGACCGGCGCTGCCATTGACATCGATTTTTGTGGCTATAAGCTCCAGAGCCCCTTCATCCTTTCCTCCGGCCCCCTGTGCTACGGCAGTGAAGGTATGATCAAGGGTCACAAGGCAGGCTGCGGCGCAGTCGTTACCAAGACCATCCGTCTGGGCGCTGCTATCAACCCCGTGCACCACATGGGCGCAGTCAACGGTGACTCCCTCATCAACTGCGAAAAGTGGGCTGACTCTGACCGCCTGCAGTGGTACGAAAAGGAAATCCCCGAAACCGTAGCAGCTGGTGCTATCGTTATCGGTTCCGTCGGCCACACCCTGGCTGAAGCAAAGGCTATCGTTGAAGACGTTGAAAAGGCCGGCGCTCACATGATCGAAGTAGTATCCTACACCGAAGATACTCTGCTTCCCATGCTGGACTATGCTAAGTCCCACGTAAATATCCCCGTTATCTGCAAGCTTTCCGGCAACTGGCCCGATACCGTTGCTACCGCTCGCAAGTGTCTCGAACACGGCGCTGACGGTCTCTGCGCTATCGACTCCATCGGCCCCACCCTGAAGATCGACATCAACCACGCTCGTCCCGAAATGATGAGTGCTGACGGTTACGGCTGGATGACCGGCGGCGTTATGCGTCCCATCGCTATGCGCATCAACTATGAGATCGCCCGCAACCATCCCGAACTCATGAACCTGTATGCTTCCGGCGGCGTGATCAAGGCTGAAGACGCTATCGAATACTTCATGGCCGGCGCTATGGGCGCTGGTATCTGCACCGCAGGTATCCTCAAGGGCGTTGAATACGTTGAAAAGCTCTGCTATGACCTGTCCAAGAAGCTGAAGGAACTGGGCTACAACTCCATCCGCGAAGTTAACCGCGCAGCTCACGCTAACTTCCCCAAGAAGGAATACGTTTCCGGCCTGGACTTCAAGTTCGAACCCTATAAGGAAGACGGCTCCAAGAAGTGCATCAACTGCAAGAAGTGCGAAACCGTTTGCTGCTATGACGCTCGCAAGGTAGAATTCCCCGAAATGAAGCTCGATACCAGCAAGTGCCGCAACTGCGGTCTGTGCCTGAACGTTTGCCCCACCGGCGCTCTCACCGCTGAATGCGCTCCCCAGACCGAAAAGGATCTGGCTCTGGAAAAGGCAAGCAAGGACTTCCTCGTTGAGATCGCTGAACTCAACAAGTAATCTGTCAGCAATATAAATTTTTATATACAGCAAACAATTTTAGGAGGACAAAAAACCATGGGCAAAATTGATCTTAGCATCAACAAGGCTGCTCTCGAACGCAATATCCAGAGAGCAAAGGAAAACAACATCATCATCCCCACCATCGCTCAGATGCAGAATCCTGATCTGATCCCCGAAGCTATCAAGGCTAAGCTGTCCAAGCTCGGTCTGTGGGAAGTTGACCCCGCTAACCTGTTCCGTATCAACTGGCACAACGAAGCTAAGGAAGAAGGCGGCCTGTTCCAGAAGGTTGCTAACTACGTTGAGATCCCCAGCGTTCTCTCCGGCGTTCCCGCACGCATCGTTGCTATGAGCGGCAAGTGGTTCCCCACCGGCTGCCATAAGGTAGGCGCTTCCTACGGCTGCCTGGTTCCCCGTCTGGTAACCGGTCAGTTCGACGCTACCTATCATCACGCTGTTTGGCCCTCCACCGGTAACTACTGCCGTGGCGGCGCTTACAACTCCAAGCTCCTGGCTTGCGAATCCGTAGCTATCCTTCCCGAATACATGTCCAAGGAACGTTTTGACTGGCTGAAGAACATCGCCGGTCAGATCATCCAGACCCCCGGCTGCGAATCCAACGTTAAGGAAATCTTCGACAAGACTTGGGAACTGAAGCAGGATCCCGCTATGATGATCTTCAACCAGTTCGGCGAAATGGGCAACCCCCTGTGGCACTACAATGTCACCGGTTACGCTCTGGCAGAAGTATTCGAAGACGTTAAGAAGCCCGGCCAGAGACTGGCAGGCGCTTGCTTCACCTCCGGTTCCGCTGGTACCATGAGCGCCGGCGACCTGCTGAAGGAACGCTATCCCGGCATGAAGCTGGCAGTTGGCGAATCCCTGCAGTGCCCCACCATCCTGAACAACGGTTTCGGTGATCACCGCATCGAAGGTATCGGCGACAAGCACGTGCCTTGGGTTCACAACGTAAAGAACACCGACATGGTTATCGACATCGATGACGAAGACTCCCAGCGTCTGCTCCGCCTCTTCAATACTGCTGAAGGCCAGAAGTATCTGAAGGAAGAACTCAAGCTGGATGACGAACTCATCAACAAGCTGACCTGGATGGGCATTTCCGGTATCGCTAACGTTCTGTGCTGCATCAAGTTCGCTAAGTACTATGAACTGACCGAAAACGATGTAGTTCTGACCGTTCTGACCGACTCCGCTGTTATGTACGGCAGCCGCGTTGAAGAACTCAACGAAGCTCACGGTGAATACAGCGTGATCGAAGCTGCTAAGGACCATGCTATCCACATGCTCAGCATGAAGACCGACAACATGGAAGAACTGACCTATGCAGCTCGCAAGCGCGTACACAACCTGAAGTACTACACTTGGGTTGAACAGCAGCAGATGGAATGCGCTGACCTCAACGCTCAGTGGTATGACACCGCTAACACTTGGGATGCAATTCACGCTCAGGCTGCTGAACTGGATGCTCTGGTCAACGAATTCAACGAAGCTACCGGCCTGCTGAAGAACCTGTAAGATACAGTTCTTAAGATTCGGTTCGTAGGTTTTAAACCAACGCTTTAAAGGGCGGGGCTACACGCCCCGCCCTTTTTTCGCCGCCTCGCGCGGCAGATCAAAACAAGGAGAAAAAACATGAAAAACGTAAAGTGCGGCAAGTGCGTCAGATGCGGCAAGGAATACGCTGCTACTCCTGACCTGACCAACTGCGAATGCGGTGGTATCCTTGATATCATTTACGATTATGATTACATCAAGTCCGTTCTCACCAAGGAAATGATGGCTGAGCGCAAGAACCCCACTATGTGGCGTTATCGCGAACTGCTGCCTGTGGAAGAGACCACTCCCGATACCCCCTGCGCGTCGGTATGAGCCCCCTGTATGAAGAACCCCGCTTTGCTGAAATGCTGGGCCTTGGCAAGCTCTGGATCAAGGACGACGGCCAGAACCCCACCGCCAGCATGAAGGACCGCGCCAGCGCTATGGCAGTTGCAAAGGCTATGGAAGCCGGCGCAAAGACCATCGCTTGCTCCTCCACCGGTAACGCTGCTTCCTCTCTGGCAGGCAACGCTGCTGCTGCAGGCATCAAGACCTTCATCTTCGTTCCCGAACGCGCACCCAAGGGCAAGGTTTCCCAGCTGATGATCTTCGGCGCAAACGTTGTTTCCGTTAAGGGCAACTATGAAGAAACCTTCAAGATGAGCGCTGCTGCTATCGAAAAGTACGGTTGGTACAACCGCAACGCAGCTATCAACCCCTACCTCTCCGAAGGTAAGAAGACCGTAGCTCTGGAAATCGCTGAACAGCTGAACTGGGAAATGCCCGACTATCTGGCAATGTCCGTTGGTGACGGCTGCTCCATCGCCGGCGTTTGGAAGGGCCTCAAGGACCTGTATGCTATCGGCTTCATCGATAAGCTGCCCCGCCTGATCTCCGCTCAGTCCTATGGCTGCTATCCCATCAACCGTGCTATCCAGGAAAATGCTGAATGGTATCCCATGGAAGAAAACACCATCGCTGACTCCATCTCCGTTGGTGTTCCCCGCAACGCTGATAAGGCTCTGGCCGCTATCCGCGAAAGCAACGGTATCGCTGTCTGCGTGACCGACGAAGAGATCCTGGCCGCTCAGAAGCTGCTGGGCACCACCTGCGGCGTATTCGGCGAACCCGCCGGCGTTACCGGTACCGCAGCTCTGAAGAAGGCTTGCGAAGAAGGCCTTATCCCCAAGGGTTCCACCGTGGTTTCCATCATCACCGGCAACGGTCTGAAGGATACCGTCAACGCTATCAAGGCTGCCGGCGAACCTCTGAACATCAAGCCCGATCTTGATCTCATGGTTGAAGAATTCGGCAAGCGCGGCGTTGTTGTTGAATAAGTTTTTCTCTTAAAGGCAAGAAAGCGGTCGAAAGACCGCTTTCTTTTTTGCAAAAGAATCTGCATTTGTGCCAAGAAAGTGCAAAAAATACTTGCAACGCAGGGGTTTTTATGATATTCTCATATTGTTAGATGAGTAAGTTGAAGAGTGGACCTCGGGTCCGCTCTTTTTCTTGCAAAATTTCCGCTCCTTACCGGGGAGCAGAAGACGAGGTAACAGCATGAAAAAAGTGACTGAGATCGTTGCCGAACTGGCCCTTGAGGCCGTGGAAGAAGCCGGCTGCACGCTGTGGGATACGGAATATGTCCGTGAAGCGGGCCAGTGGTATCTGCGGCTGTATCTGGATAAGGACGGCGGCGTGAACATCACCGACTGCGAAGCGGTGAGCCGCAAGGTAAGCGACCTGCTGGATGAAGCCGATCCTATCCCTTCCAGCTATATCTTTGAGGTTTGCTCTGCCGGCGCGGAGCGGCCTTTGAAGCGCCCCGGTGATTTTGAAAAGTTTATGGGCAGCGCCGTTCTGGTAAAGACTTATCAGGCGAAGAACGGCACCAAGGAATTTCCCGGTACCCTCGCCGGCTACGATAACGGCGCCGTTACCATCACCACTTTGGCAGGCGAAGAGATGCGCTTTGAAAAGGCGGAAGTGGCCCTGTGCCGCCTGAGAGTGGAATTTTAAGGATAAAAACACTTAGACTGATATAAATTAGGAGAATAAAAACATGAAGTGTGATGAGATCTTTGCCGCATTGGCTATGCTGGAAAAGGAACGCGGCATTCCCCAGAATTTTATGCTCGACAAGATCATTCAGGCGCTGACCACCGCTTACAAGCGTGACCACGAAGGCGTGGAAAATGTGATCGTGGATGTGGACGAAGCCAAGCACGACCTGAAGATGTATGTCCAGAAGGTGGTTGTGGAAGTGGTGGAAAACCCCGGCGTGGAAATGTCTTTGGAAGAGGCCAAGAAGCTCTCTGCCAAGCATGAGCTGGGCGGCATCGTGAATATCCCCGTAAAGAATGTGGAATTTGGCCGTATTGCTGCCGGCAACGGCAAGCAGGTCATCATTCAGGGTCTGCGTGAAGCTGAGCGCGGCATGGTGTATGATGAATACAACTCCAAGCAGCACGAGATCCTTACCGGTGTGGTGAGCCGCATCGATCCCCGTACCGGCGGTGTGAGCCTGAAGATCGGCACCGGCAGCGAAGCTACCGAAGCTATGCTCAGCGCCAACGAGCAGGTCGTAGGCGAGGTTCTGGTGGAAGGCCAGCATGTGAAGGTATATGTGGTGGAAGTCCGCCGCTCTACCCGCGGCCCTCAGGTTATGATCTCCCGCACCCATCCCGGCCTTGTTAAGCGCCTCTTTGAGCTGGAAGTTCCCGAAATTTACGATGGCGTTGTAGAGATCCGCTCCATCGCCCGTGAAGCCGGCAGCCGCACCAAGATGGCTGTCTGGAGCAATGATGAAAATGTGGATCCCATCGGCGCTTGCGTAGGCCCCAAGGGTCAGCGCGTTGCCAACATCGTAGAAGAGCTTCGCGGCGAAAAGATCGATATCATCAAGTACAGCGAAAATGCTGCTGAATTCATTGCCGCAGCACTTGCTCCCGCTGCCGTCAGCGATGTTTGGATGGCGGATGAAGGCAAGGCCTGCCGCG
>JAFQLA010000078.1 GCA_017396725.1 Oscillospiraceae bacterium | reverse complement strand
TGGAAAATGCCCGCTTCTTTGCCGATGACGCAGGCAGGTTCCTGCGCCGCATGGCAGAGGAAGGGCAGCGGGCGGATGTGGTCTTTATGGATCCGCCCCGCAGCGGCAGCAGCGAGGAATTCCTCCGCGCGCTGCGAGAGGTGGCGCCGAAAAAGGTGGTCTATGTTTCCTGCGACCCCGATACGCTGCGCCGTGACCTTGTGATTCTGACAAAGGGTGGGAAATATACCGCGCGGCGCATCCGCGGTGTGGATATGTTCCCCTATACCGAACACGTGGAAACGGTGGTTGAACTTACGAGAGGGTAAAATGATCTATACGGAACTTACCAAAAAAGCTATGCAAATCGCTTTTGCCGCCCATAAAGAGCAGGTGGATAAAAGCGGCCTTCCCTATATTTATCATCCCATCCACCTTGCCGAGCAGATGGAAACGGAGGCGGCGGTCTGCGTTGCGCTGCTGCACGATGTGGTGGAGGATACGGATCTTACCTTTGATGACCTTGAAAAAGAAGGCTTTCCCCGGGAGATTCTGGAGGCTCTCAGGCTCATGACTCACGAAGCGTCCGTTCCTTATATGGACTATGTGAAGGCTATCGGGAAAAACCCCGTCGCCTCCGCGGTGAAGCTTGCGGACCTTCGCCACAACAGCGACCTTACGCGGCTGGATACCGTGGATGAAAAGGCGAAGGAGCGGGCTGAGAAGTATCAAAAAGCCATGGAATTACTGGAGTGTGCAGGCGTATGAAACTATTTATCAAAGCGGTAAGCCTTTTTGCCTTGGGCGCGGTGCTGGTGGGCGCGCTGCTCTTTTTGCCGGCGGGCACCCTTGCCTATCCCAAGGGCTGGCTTTTTATGGGACTTTTATTTGTGCCTATGTTCTGCGCGGGACTGGTGATGCTTTGGAAAGCGCCGGCCCTTCTGGAAAAGCGCCTGCAGGCCAAGGAAACGCAGAGTAAGCAAAAGTCTGTGATCCGCGGCTCGGGTGCGATGTTCCTTGCGGGATTTATCGTTTCGGGGCTGGATTTCCGCTTTGGCTGGAGCGATTTCCCTGTGTGGCTCACAGCTGCAGCCTGCGTCATTTTCCTTGCGGCCTATGGCATCTATGCCGAAGTTCTGCGGGAGAACGCCTATCTTTCCCGCACCATTGAGGTGCAGGAGGGGCAGAAGGTCATCGACACGGGGCTTTACGGTATCGTCCGCCACCCCATGTATTTTGCCACGGTGCTGCTTTTCTGGGCGATGCCGCTGGTGCTTGGTTCGTGGTTCGGCTTTTTGATCTTCCTCGTCTATCCGCTGCTGCTGGTGCGGCGCATCCGCAACGAAGAAGAGGTGCTCAAAGAAGGCCTTGCGGGCTACGGAGCCTATATGGAGAAAGTCCGCTGGCGGCTGCTCCCGTATATCTGGTAAAAAAGAAAGTTGCTTCCTCAAAAAGGAAGCAACTTTTTTTGTTTTTCCGCGTCTAATAGAATGAAGAAAATCTTAAAGAAATCGTAACATATTTGCTGCGGGATTCTGCTATAGTAGTCGGGATATAAAAAGCGGAGATCTCCGCTTTTTGCGCTGATATCAGCGCAAAGTTTTTTGTAACAGGAAAGAGCTATGAAAAAGAAAATTACCAAAAATCAAGCCGCGGCGGCGCTGTTTTCTCTGGGAACGCTGCTCTTTTTCCTCTTCCGCTGGCTTGCCAATAAATACGATAAAATATCCCTTGACCAGATCCTCTATCAGATCAAGACCACCGCCTCCGGCACGGGAAGCGATGTGGTCTCCAGTGTGTTTGTGGAGGTGGGGCTTTTCGGCGTGCTGGGGATCGCGGCGGGCATCGGAGCGTGGTTTTTGCTCGGTGGCCGCGTGAAGAGGCTTTGCAAGTACCCGCGGTATCAAAAGTGGCGGGAGAGCAAGGCTTGCGCGTTCATTTCCACACATGCGCTGTCCCTGTCTGTTGCTGTGCTGATTGGCGCGCTGCTGGCAGGCATTTTGTGGCTGCATGTGGTGAGCTATGTGGAATCCCAAAGCGAGGAATCCGACTTTATCGAAACGCATTATGTGGACCCCAGAACGGTGGAGCTCACTTTTCCCGAGAAAAAGCGAAACCTCATTTACATCTATCTTGAATCCATGGAAAATACCTTTGCTGATCCATCGGCGGGGGGACTTATCACGGATAATTTCATTCCTGAGCTGACAGAACTTGCCGAAAACCATGTGAATTTCTCTCATACTGATGAGCTTGGCGGCGCCTATTCCTATGCCGGCACCACCTGGACGGCGGCCGCCATGGTGGCTCAGACCTCGGGCCTTACCGTGAAGGTACCGCTGACGGCGGATACTTACGGCGGGGAGGATGCCTACCTTCCCGGAGCGGTATCCCTTGGTGAGATACTGGAAAAGGCTGGGTACCGTCAGGTGCTGCTCCTTGGTTCGGACGCGGGCTTTGCGGGGCGGGACTCTTATTTCAGCGAGCACGGCAACTATGAGATCGTGGATATCAATGCCCTCAAGGCGCAGGGACGGCTGCCGGAGGACTACTATGAGTGGTGGGGCTATGAGGACGAGAAGCTTTTTCGCTTTGCCAGGGAGAAGCTTTTGAAGCTTTCCCAAAGCGGTGAGCCCTTCAATTTCACCATGCTGACGGCGGATACCCATTTCCCGGATGGGTACGATTGCCGCCTTTGCCGTGAGGAGTATGAAGAGCCCTATCCCAATGTGCTGCGCTGCTCGGCGCGGCAGGTGGCTTCTTTCGTGGCATGGATCCAAACCCAGCCTTTCTATGAAAATACCACCGTTATCATCAGCGGTGACCACCTCACGATGGATCCGACCCTTCTGGAAACGGTGGATCCCGATTATATCCGCACCGTGTATAACTGCATCATCAACGCGCCTGTGGAACCCGCGCGGGAGAAGAACCGTGAGTTTGCCACTTTCGATATGCTGCCCACCACCCTTGCCGCTTTGGGTATTTCCATGGAGGGTGAGCGCATGGGGCTTGGCACCAACCTTTTTGCCGATGCCCGCACGCTGAC
>JAFQLA010000077.1 GCA_017396725.1 Oscillospiraceae bacterium | reverse complement strand
TTGAAGCAGGCGCAGTTGTGCTCGATGGTCTCCTTGGTCATCATGGAGCGCATGTCGGTGCGGCCGGAGGGGTCGCCGATCATGGCGGTGCCGCCGCCGATGAGGGCGATGGGCTTGTTGCCGGCCATCTGCAGGCGCTTCATAAGGCACAGAGCCATGAAGTGACCTACATGGAGGCTATCTGCCGTGGGGTCAAAGCCGATGTAGAAAGTGGCCTTGCCGTTATTGATCATTTCGCGGATCTCCGCTTCATCCGTTACCTGTGCGATAAGACCGCGGGCAACGAGTTCTTCATAAATACCCATGTTCATTTTCCTCACTCTTCAAAAAATTTAATAAATCCCCGGCGCAGCATTTCTGCATTCGCGCCATCACTTACATTGTCATTGACCCGCCGGAAGCGGTAATATCCCAAAACGGGGTTCTTGCGGAAGGCCCCCACAAGATAGGAAAAGCGGAATTTCCGCTGATCGGAAGGATAGAATACAAGGCCCTTTTCAATGACCTGCAGACGCTTCCCTTCCAAGGGCTCAATGGCCTTTTCCAGGGCCGCGGAAGTATCCCCGTCCCAGCGCTGGCGGTTGGAGGGCAAAAGCAAGATCTCGTCCCCTTCGCCCACGGCGTAGAAATGGAACACCACCTGCTCGTTTACTTCTCCTTTGTGCGCCTTGCGGTAAGCCGCAGAGCCGCCCATGCCGCTCTCACCCTGATCGAAAAAGACGAAAGCCACCTTATCCCGCGCCTCTTTGGGAAGATCACGGGCAATATCCAGCACCGTGCCGAGACCGGAGGTGTTGACATTGGCGTTTTTCCCGGATGCGGGACCGTATCGCGCCAGCACGATCACAAGCGCCGAGAGCATACAGAAAAGCGGGAAAGCAAGTCCCGGCGCGCTGAGCGCAAAGGATACGCCGATGGAAACGGCAAAACACAGCACCATCATTATCGCTGCCGCCACCGCCTGCCACAGCACATACAGCGGCACATTGGTGGCAGAGGCAAAAGCGGGTAAAATCGCGGCGCTTGGCGTATCGTAATTGGCCGTTACGAGATATGTGGCCACACGGGGATCGCCCGCCACCACATTCACCGCGCTGCCCCCCTGCTCTTCGTGGGTCTCATAGCCCATGCGGCGCAGGTTGTCAGCAAGGTATTTGCGAAAATCCCGTTTCTCTTTCGCGCTCTTTCGAACGGGATAGATTTTGTGGATCTCTTCCGTGTAAGAAAACATTCCTCTGTCCTTTCAAAATTAAAACCCTCTGTCAAAAAAGACAGAGGGCGATAAAATCGCGGTACCACCTCAGTTTGCCGCGCCCTCACAGGCGCAGCCTCCGTGCGTTTATAAACGCTGCCGCTGTAACGGGCGGCCGCCCGGCTCCTCCTACCCACCGAAAAGGCTTCAGAGGGCTGCTCGGAAATGTATTCACAAATGCCGCTCTCTTCCCCTTCCACCAACCGGGGCCTCTCTTGGCAGAGCCGCGCATCGCTACTTGTTTTCGTCATCGCGTTTTCTATGCGGTTTTCACTGCCGCGTATTATAGCATAGGTATCTACATAAAGTCAACTATTGCGATTGCAAAGCGGCCTTTCTTCCGTTATAATCGCCTTAACAAGCACGAAAGGATCCATTTCCATGACTGTACGATATGCTCTCCCCACCGATCTTGCCGCTTTGGCCGCCGTGGAGGCCGAATGCTTCCCCGCCGCGGAGGCCGCCAGCGAAAAGGATATCAAAAACCGCCTCGATCATTATGCCAACCATTTCTGGCTGCTTTTTGACGGGGATAAGCTTGTGAGCTTTGTGGATGGTTTCGTCACCGATGAAAAAGATCTCACAGATGAGATGTACGAAAACGCCGCGCTGCACGATGAAAAGGGCGCCTGGCAGATGATCTTCGGCGTCAACACCGTTCCTTCCCACCGCCGCCGCGGCTGCGCGGAAACGCTGCTGCGCTGGGCTATTGCCGATGCCCGCGCTCAAGGCCGCAAGGGCCTCGTCCTCACCTGCAAGGACGCCCTGATCCACTACTACGAAAAATTCGGCTTTATCAACGAAGGCGTCTCTGTTTCCGTCCACGGCAATGTGGTCTGGTATCAGATGCGGCTCACATTTTAAGAAAAAAGAGGGTAGCTGAGCTACCCTCTTTTCGATTTAAAGACTTGCGCGATATTCCGCCGCCTGACGCAGCAGCTCCTCCGCGCCGGAGAGCATCGCCTCCGTGATCTGGGCGCCGCCGGTGATGCGGGCCAGTTCCTTCTTGCGCTCCTCGTGGCTCATCTGCACCACCTGCGTGTAGGTGCGGCCGCTGCGCTCGCCCTTTTCCACAGAGAAATGGGTGTCTGCCATGGCAGCAATCTGCGGAAGATGTGTCACACACAGAACCTGCTTTTTTCGGGAGATCTTGGCCAGCTTTTCCGCCACCTTCTGTGCCGCGCGGCCGCTGACACCGGTATCCACCTCGTCAAAGACCATGGTGGTGACCTCATCCTGCTCGCTGAGCACATTTTTCAGCGCCAGCATGATGCGGGCCAGTTCGCCGCCGCTGGCGATCTTGTGAATAGGCTTGAGATCCTCGCCCACATTGGCGCTCATCAGGAAGGATACCTGATCGGTGCCGCTGCGATCCATTTCCTTTTCCTCAATGCAGATGGAAAACCGCACCTTGGTCATATCCAGCTCGTGGAGCTCGGCGAGGATCAGCTTTTCCAGCACCGCCGCCGCGGCTTTTCTTGCCTTGGAAAGTTCCTCAGCCGCAGCCTTGGCCTTGGCCTGCGCCTTGGAAAGCTTCATCTCCAGCTGCAAAATAGTATCATCCGCATACTCAATGGCAGAGAGTTCATTCCGGCACTTTTCAAGATAGGAGAGCATATCCTCCGTGGTGGCGCCATACTTCTTGCCCAAGCGGTAAAGGAGGTCAAGCCGCTCTTCCACCGCGTCCAATTCCGCGGGAGAGAAGTCAAAATCATACTTCATATCCCGCACCGTCTCGGCAAGGTCATATACTTCACACCGCACAGCTTCCAATCGTTTGGATAGCTCTGCAAAGGTGTCTCCAAAGTTTTTTGCGCCGCTGAGGGCCTCTTCCGCTTCCTTGATCTGCGCAACGGCGCCAAGAGAGGAATCACCGCCGTTTAAGTAAAAGTCAGCACCTTCCACAGCGGAAATAAACTTCTCGCTGTTGCGAAGGATATTGCGGCGGCTCTTGAGTTCCTCCTCCTCGCCCAAGGAGAGCTGCGCCCGCTCCAGCTCATCGATCTGGAACTTCAAACTGTCCACCCGGCGGGCCTTTTCCGCCTCATCCATCTGCAAGCCGCGGATCTCCCGCTGCAATGCCGATACCTTATCGAAGCACGCCTCAAAAGCGGCAAGCAGCGCTTCCGTGTGACCGAAACGGTCAAGAAACACACCGTGCTGCTCTTCATCCAGCAGCTTTTGTCCATCGTGCTGGCCGTGAATATTCAAAAGACTCCCGCCGATCTCACGCAGCTGAGCAACACCTACCGGGCGCCCCGCCACACGGCAGACATTTCTGCCATCGGCACAGATCTCGCGCTGGAGAAGCAGGCTGCCGCCTTCTTCCAGTTCGATCCCCTGCTCTTTGAGAACGCTGAGCTCCGGGTCAAGCCCCACGAACTGCGCGCTGACAAAAGCCTTGTCCGCACCTGTGCGGATCAAATCGCGGCTGGTTCGCTGGCCCAATACCGCACCCAGCGCATCGATGACGATGGATTTGCCCGCGCCGGTCTCACCGGTGAGAGCATTGAATCCGGGCAGAAACTCAATATCCGCCTCTTCGATCACAGCAATATTTTCAATGTGCAGCAATACCAGCATAGTAAACTCCTGTTAGAAAAGCATGGCGCGGATGTCCGCGCAGAATTCCGCCGCCGCATCGTTGGATTTCATCACCAGCATAGCGGTATCGTCACCTGCGATGCTGCCCAGCATCATGGGAAGATGCATGCTGTCCAACGCCGAGCAGGCCGCGGAAGCAAGGCCCGGCATGGTCTTTACCACCACGATGTTCTGGGCATAATCGATGGTAGTGATGCTCTCGCGGAAAATGGTCTGCAGCTTTTCGGCAAAATTCAGCTTGGCGCGGTTTTCGGAGATAGCGTATTTGTATCTCCCCTGCCCGATGGGCTCTTTTACCAGATGGAGCTGCTTGATGTCGCGGGAAATAGTAGCCTGCGTACTGACGATGCCAAGCTCCTGCAGCTTGGCAAGAAGCTGTTCCTGTGTCTCCACATTTTCCGCGGTAATGATCTCAAGGATCTTTTCCTGACGGCTATTTTTCACCCAGAACACCTCCCAGCATCTTCTTTTCAAAAATCTCGCAGAAACTCTTTTCGGAAAGTCTCACCAGCTTGGTATCTACACGGGAACTGGTGATGCGCACCTCGTCTCCATCATGGAGGGAGAAAGCGCGGCCGCCGTCCACGCTGAGATACACCGCCTTGCGCCCGCATTTGACAGGCAGCACCGTGATCTCATGGCGGGGCGAGAGCACATAGCAGTTCATCTGCCCCACATGGGCACAGATGGGACAGATCACAAGATTGCGCACCGTGGGTTCCAACACAGGGCCGCCCGCGGAAAGAGAATAACCGGTAGAACCCGTGGGTGTCGCCACGATAACGCCGTCACCCCGCATTTCGGCAAGCTTTGCGCCGTCATTGAGAACACGCAGATGAACAACATTGGAAATAGCGCCCTTGGTGACTACAGCTTCATTCATGGCGATATTGGAATAGATCTCGCGGTCGCCGCGGCGAACGCTGATATCCAGCATCATGCGGTTTTCGATCTTGAAATTCCAGTCCGCCAACTCCTTGAGCCGATCCAGCTCGCTGTATTCCAGTTCGGAAATAAAGCCGAGGCTGCCCATATTCACGCCCAAAATCGGCACGCGGTTGGTGGCGCAGATCTTGGCAAGGTGAAGAATGGTACCGTCACCGCCGTAGGCAATAAGCAGATCTGCCGAATGGATCTCCTGATGGATGTTTCGGAATTCCAACCCTTCGCCGCCAATAATGGTATCCACATGGAACGGCAGGCAAACCACGACCTCCATACCGCAGCCTTCCAGCATTTCCTTGGATCTTCTGGTTGCCGCAAAGTCCTTATCACGGTAAGGATTGGGGCACAAAATCACTTTTTTCATTTTTTGTTCCCCCTTTTATTCCTTCAGCGTTCCGTGGGATTCATCCACTAACGCCTTGAGATCAAAGCTCTGTTCTTCATGGGTACCGTGGCGCAGGTAACCCAGATATTCAATGTTCCCTTCAGGTCCTCTGATGGGAGAATAAGTAATACCAATAACTGTAAAGTTAGATTCCTTTGCATGTACAAAGAAGTTTTCCAGCACTTCAAGATGCACCGCAGGGTCGCGGACCACACCTTTTTTGCCCACCTTTTCCTTTCCTGCTTCAAACTGAGGCTTTACAAGACAGACAACATAACCGTCTTCCTTCAAAAGGGTATTGAGCATGGGAAGGATCAGCTTAAGGGAGATGAAGGATACATCTACAGACGCGAAATCCAGCTCATCAGGCACCTGCTCGTGCGTGAGATAGCGGGCATTGGTGCGCTCCATGCACACCACGCGTTCATCGCTTCTGAGCTTCCAGTCCAGCTGACCGTAACCCACATCCACCGCGTAAACTTTCTGCGCGCCGTTTTGCAGCATGCAGTCGGTAAAGCCGCCGGTTGAGGCGCCGATATCCGCGCAGATCTTGCCGTCCAATACAAGGCCGTAAGTCTTCATGGCCTTTTCCAGCTTCAGTCCGCCGCGGCTCACATAAGGAATGGCATTGCCGCGGACTTCAATAGCCGCGTCGGAAGCGATCATGGTGCCGGGTTTATCCACACGCTGGTTATTCACAAATACAAGGCCGCTCATAATGGTGGCCTGCGCTTTCTGGCGGCTTTCCAGATACCCCTGTTCCACCAGCAAAACATCAAGTCTCGTCTTCTTGCTCATCTGCACGTCTCCAATACCGCCTGCACGATCCCGTCTGCATCGAGACCGCAGCAGCGCTCCAATTCACTCACCGTTCCCTGCGGAACAAAGTTCTTACCAAGATTTTTCAAAATCAACCGTTCGGGGACAACACCGTATTGCGCAAGGATAGCGCCGATCCGCTGGCCCACGCAGCCCGCGACGCAGCAATCCTCCGCCACAAGAAGATGTTTCGTTCTGCGGACGGATTCCACAATGGTGCCGGTGTCAAGGGGTGAGATCGCATTGATCTTCAGCACTTCCGCGAAAATCCCCTTTTCTTCCAGCTTGTCCGCCGCTGCAAGGAGATGGTTTACCGTCATGCCGTAACCCATCAGAGTAATATCCTTACCCTCCCGCAGCCGCGCTATGGCCTGCGCGGAAGTATCGGCGCAGAAGGCGCCTTCCCCGCCGCGGGGATAGCGTACCGCCGCAGGGCCTTCCACCTCATAGAGCGCAGAGCGCAGCATGCTGCGGAGCTCTGCGTAGTTGGCAGGGCAAAACACTGTCATGCCGGGGATCTCGCTGAAATAGAGGGCATCAAAGGTGCCGTGGTGGGTCTCCCCGTCAGCGCCCACAAGACCCGCGCGATCCACACCGAATACCACATGCAGATTGCCGAGGGCCACATCGTGGATGAGCTGATCAAAACCGCGCTGCAAAAAGCTGGAATACACTGCAAATACCGGCAGCATCCCCTGCTTGGCAAGACCGCCCGCCATAGCTACGGCGTGACCTTCTGCAATGCCTACATCGAAAAACCGCTCAGGGTACTGATGGGCAAAACCATCCAGCCCCGTTCCGCTGGTCATAGCGGCAGTGATGGCACAGAGCCTGGGGTCATCCGCAGCAAACTCACAAAGCGCGCGGCCGAATTCACTGCTGAAGGAGGTGGATTCCTTTTTCAAAACCTCTCCCGTCTCCACCGAGAAAGGACCGATACCGTGGAACTTACCGGGATCGGCTTCGGCAAAGGAGTACCCTTTGCCCTTTACGGTATGCACATGGAGCAAAACGGGCCGTTTTTCTTCCTTAGCCCAGGTCAGCATATGGATCAGGGTCTCCAGATCGTGTCCGTCCACAGGCCCCATGTAGATAAAGCCCATATCTTCAAAAAGGGTACTGCCGGGGAAAAAGGCCTTTTTCAGCGTCTGCTTCACCTTGTGGCCGAAGCGGTAAAGACCGATACCTGCTTTCCCCTTGCCCAAAAGCTTTCTGTACTGCTTTTTCAGCCGATAATAACCGGGCTGGGAGCGAAGGCTTGCCAGATGATGGGGCAGCGCGCCCACATTGGGGTTGATGCTCATGCCGTTATCGTTGAGGATCACGATCATGGGCTCCCCTGCCGCGCCGGCGTCGTTGAGTCCTTCGTAGGCAAGGCCCCCCGTCATAGCGCCGTCACCGATCATGGCAAGAACATGATAGTCCCCATTTTTCAGCGTACGGGCACGGGCCATACCCAATGCCACGGAAACGGAATTGGAGGCATGTCCCGCGACAAAAGCGTCATGCTCGCTTTCGTACGGCTTGGGAAAGCCGGAAAGGCCGCCAAACTGCCGCAGTGTGGAAAACGCGTCCCTGCGGCCCGTCAGCACCTTATGCGCGTAGCATTGATGGCCCACATCAAAAACAAGGCGATCCTGCGCGGTATTGAATACACGGTGGATCGCCACGGTCAGTTCCACAGCGCCCAGACTGGAAGCCAG
>JAFQLA010000076.1 GCA_017396725.1 Oscillospiraceae bacterium | reverse complement strand
CATGGTGACCTGATCGGCGCCGAAGTGAGCGTCGGAAGAAAGCTCACTGCCCTGACCGGTCTCAAAGTACATGACGTTGGGACCCTTGGCAGTGCCCCGCTCCTTTAAGAGAGCCTGAGCCTCCCGCACGGTGTCAGCGGAGAAGCCGAAGGCACGGTTGCCCTTTTCGCTGCCGGCGATGGACTGGAAGATCATGTCCGTGGGGGCGCCGTTTCGCACGGCCTCGATCTGGGTGGTGATGTGGCCCAACACGCAGATCTGGGTGGGGATGGCGAATTTGTTTTTGACTTCATCAAAGCGGCGGAGGACTTCCCCAAGGCTCACGGAAGTGTCGTTCACGGGGTTGAGACCCAGCAGGGCGTCGCCGCAGCCGTAGCTGAGGCCCTCGAAGAGGGAGGCGGTGATGCCCTCCACATTGTCGGTGGGGTGGTTGGGCTGCAAGCGGGTGGAAAGGCACCCCCGCTTGCCAATCGTCGTGTTGCAGGTGGCCTCCACGCGGACTTTGTTCGCGGCATAGACAAGGTCAAGGTTCGTCATCAGCTTGCACACACCGGCGATGACCTCGCTGGTAAGACCCCGGGAGAGCTGTTTGATGTCGGATTCCGTGGAATCGTAGCTGAGAAGGTATTCCCGCAGCTCGGCAATGGACCAGTTGGCGATGCGGTTATAAACCGCGGGGTCGATGGCATCCTGAATGATGCGGGTGACTTCGTCCTCTTCGTAGGGCACCACGGGGTTTTCCCTGAGATCCCGCACGAGAAGATGACTGAGGACCTCCTTGGCGGCGATGCGCTCCAAATCGCTTTCGGCGGCAATGCCCGCCAGCGTGTCGCCGCTCTTTGCTTCGTTTGCCTTGGCAAGCACGTCCTTCACATCCCGGAAGGCGAAGTGTTTGCCGGCGAGGACGGTTGATAATCTCATGGCAGGGGACCTCCTATCCAAAAAGAAGTGTTTTCGTAATGAGGGGGATGACCAGCCCATCCAGCGCGGGGCGGCCCAGATCCACGTAATCCCCGTCGGAGAGGTGGACGCTGTCGATACAGATGAGGGGGCGGCGCTGCTGCAATTCCCGCCGCAACAGCATCCCAAGGGCCTTGGCGCTGTCGCTTTGCAGGGCCACGATGAGGGGACTTTTGGGGGGCAGGGCGGTGTCCGCCCCGCGGGCGATGGCGGCGGCAAGGGTCTTCAGCTCCTCATAGTCGGGGTCGGGTTTTCCCACAAGGGAGAGCACCGCCATGTCACTGTCGCTCTGGGAGAGGAAGGCGCGGAGGGTTTGGGCGATGTAGAGAGGGTCAGTGGTGTTCGCTTCCTCCAGCACACAGACGGGGAGGTTTTTCAGCGGAAAGAGGTGGGGGTCATAGTCGATGGTGCTGCCGGAGAGGGAGGTGGTGTAGGTCCCCGCGCCAACCACGGTGGCGCGGATGGTCTCCCTGCCCGTTTCGCGTAAGTTCATCAAGTCGCTTTCGCCGATGCTGCGGCCCAGCAGCACGCCGATATCCCCGTAGGGGATGGGGCGGGAGTCCGTCATGGCGGCAGCCACACCGCCGGAGAGAAACACGCGGCGGATGGGTTTCGGGGGGCGGGGAAGATCGCTGCTTCCCTTGGTCTGGACGGCTTTTAAAAGGGGCGTTTGGGGGGCGAGGTACAGGGACTGCACAAGGAGTTCCGCCATGCGGTCGGTCACGCGGCGGAGGGAGGCTTCGTCCGTGGGGCGGTTCAATGTGAGGGGCACGCCCACGTCCCGCGCCACGGCTGCGGCGGCGGGGGCGATGTAAGTCACCCTCCAGTCGGGGTCGAGGCGGATGAGCCGCCCGCCGATGTCGTAACAGGTTCTGCCCACCACCTTTCCAGCGTCAAAGAGGACGAGGTTGGTGGTGCCGCCGCCGATATCCAGATTGGCGGTGAGGCAGTGGTGGTCGAGACTGTAGTGGAAGGCGCCGCTGCCCTTGCCCGCGATGACGGACTCCAAATCAGGGCCGGCGGTGGAGACCACGAAATCACCGGCGAAGCGGCTGAGCTCCTCCGTCACGGCGGCGGCATTTTCCTTGCGGGCGGATTCGCCGGTGATGATGACGGCGCCGGTGTCCACGTCCGCGGGGGTGAAGCCGGCGGCGCGGTATTCCTCCGCCACGATGCGCCGCACCCCCTCCGCGTCGATGAGGACGGGGGTTTTCAGCGGCGTGAGGTGGACGGCGCTTTTGTAGAGAACTTCCGTATCCACGATGGAGACCTTGGGGACGGAGAAGAACCCCATGGTGTTTTCCAGGTGGATGCGGCTGAAGACCAGCTGGGTGGTGGATGTGCCGATGTCGATGCCGACGCTGAGGAGCTGGGCCAT
>JAFQLA010000075.1 GCA_017396725.1 Oscillospiraceae bacterium | reverse complement strand
GATGCGCTGCGCAGCCGTGGGGTCAAGATGTGTGTGGCATCTGCCACCAAGCAGTCTTTGATGCGCCTTTGTCTTGAAAAGCTGGGAATAGCGCAGTATTTTGAATTTGTACTTTCCTGCGAAGATGTGGGCGAAGGGAAGAATAAGCCTACGGTGTACTACACCGCCATGAAAAAGCTGGGCGCTGAAAATGCGGCAGATGTGGCTGTGTATGAGGATTCTTACTTTGCCTCCATCACGGCTCATAACGCAGGCTTCTATGTGGTGGGTGTCTACGATAACTGCGCCAAAGACCATTGGAAAGAAATGCGGCAAATGGCAGGAGAATGCGTCATTTGGGATTGATAAGAAAAGCCTCTGTGTTTTACACAGAGGCTTTTTTCTTTATACAAGTGAAAGACCCGCACCGAGAGCACAGGCAAAGGAAGGTTCGTCTGCGATGGTGAAGGAGATATCATACATGCGGTTAAAGAAATCGTAGGCCGGTTTTGCCTGCGCGATAGCGGCAAGAGAACCTGTCACCACGATATCCCGTGTGGAACAGGAAGCAGCGAGAAACACAGCCATGGAGCCGATGCCCTGCAGCACCATGTTGACGGCGCCTGCGGCAAGATCGGCAGGGGAAGGGGCGGAGGTAAGTCTGGCGAAGTTTGCAGCGGTGAGTTCGGCGCTGAGAGTGTCGATAGCGGTGGGACTGACATCCCCAATGGTAAGATCCACAGTGCTGTACCGGCCTTGAGAGGCAAGGGATTCAATTTCGTGAAAATCAGAGGTGCCGATGAGATGGCGGCAAAGACCGCAGAGTGTGCCGCCGCCGATACCTGTGCCGCCCAGATGGCGCACTTCGCCCGTTTCTTTGTCGGCATAGAGAAATGCGGTGCCGGTGCCCATGCTGATAATCAGCGCGCGGTCTTTTCCGCTTAAATGCAGACCGCCTGCGGCAATAGACCGGAATTCATCTATATGGGTGACGGGGAGACCCAGCAGAGTTTCACCCGCCAAAGAGGCCCCCACACCGGTGACAGCAATGCGGGAAACATCCGCAAGGCCGCAGGAAGAAAGATAGGATTCAGCACAGGCGGCAAGAGTATTGCTGCCTGCGGGGCTGTGCGCGCGCTGAGGCTGCGCGATGCATTTTCCGTTTTGCAACACCGCTATTTTTAAAGAAGTAGAGCCAATATCCAGACATAAAACAGTTTTCATAGAAAACCTCACCGAAAAATTTTGAATTTATTATAGAGTAAAGGGAGGAAAATAGCAACAAGACGAAGAAAGAGAGGAAAATGTGTATGGAAATAGGTAAAAAGTGCAAATAGTTGACAAGGATACAGGAAATGCGCAAAACAGATTGCATTTATGGGGTGTAAAGACTATAATATAGACAGGCAGTTGTGCCGAATATCGATAAACTGAGGTAAGAGAAATGAAAACGGCAGAAAAGCTGAACATGACCATGCTGTGCGACTTTTATGAGTTGACCATGAGCAACGGCTATTTCCTCAACGGTTATAAAGACCGCATTACTTACTTTGATGTTTTCTTCAGAAAGGTGCCCGATGGCGGTGGCTTTGCGATCGCAGCCGGCCTGGAGCAGCTGATCGAATATATTGAAGATCTGCGTTTTGATGAAGAAGATATTGCCTATCTCAGAGGCAGAAATCTTTTCTCTGAAGAATTCCTGCAGTATCTTGCTGATTTCCGCTTTACCGGCGATATTTATGCGGTGCCCGAAGGTACGCCTGTATTCCCCAGAGAACCTCTGGTGGTGGTGCGCGCTCCCGCTATTGAAGCGCAGCTGATCGAAACCTTTACCCTTCTTACCATTAACCATCAGAGCCTGATCGCCACCAAGACCAACCGCATTGTCCGTGCGGCGCAGGGAAAGGCAGTTCTGGAATTCGGCTCCCGCCGCGCGCAGGGTACGGATGCGGCTATCGTAGGCGCAAGAGCGGCTTATATCGGCGGCGCTACCGGCACGGCCTGCACCATTACCGATGAGATTTACGGTGTGCCTGCTGTGGGCACCATGGCACATGCGTGGGTGCAGATGTTTGACACCCAGTATGAAGCCTTTAAGACCTACTGCGAGATATATCCTCACAATGCCACTTTGCTGGTAGACACCTACAATACGCTCAAAAGCGGTGTGCCCGATGCTATCCGCGCCTTTAACGAAGTGCTCAAGCCCCTTGGCATCACCAAGTGCGGCATCCGCCTGGACTCCGGTGATATCGCCTATCTCAGCCGTGAAGCCAGAAAGATGCTGGATGATGCGGGCTGGACTGAGTGCCAGATCTCCGCTTCCAACTCTCTGGATGAATACCTGATCCGCGACCTTTATCAGCAGGGCGCCAAGATCGATGCTTTCGGCGTCGGCGAGCGCCTGATTACATCCAAGAGCGAACCTGTCTTCGGCGGCGTTTATAAGCTGGTAGCCGTAGAGGATGAGGAGGGGAAGGTCATTCCCAAGATCAAGATCAGCGAAAATGTGGCTAAGATCACGGTGCCGCATTTCAAAAAGCTCTACCGCTTCTTCGGCAACGATACCGGCAAGGCCATTGCCGACTATCTGACGCTCTACGATGAAGAAGTGGATGACAGCCAGGATCTTATGATCTTTGATCCCTTTGCTACCTGGAAGAAAAAGACGGTTTATAACTTTACCGCAAAGCCCCTTCTGGTACCCGTGTTCCTCAACGGCAAGAAGGTTTACGAGTCTCCCGCGCTGAAGGATATCCGCGATTACTGCGCTCAGCAGGTGGATACTCTGTGGGATGAAGTCAAACGTTTCGATAACCCTCACGGCTACTATGTGGACCTTTCGGAAAAACTTTGGAACATCCAGCAGGAATTGCTGCAGAAAAACAGCTGATCATAAAAAGGACTTCGGGTATTGGCCCGAAGTCCTTTGCTTTTTTAAAGGTAATGCATTGTTTTTTTTCGGGAAAAGGGTTAATATGAAATAAAAGAGGTACAGGCCAATGGTTCGGATTTGAAGGAGACGGACATGAGTAGAGTGGTACAACGGCAAAGAATAGAACGGCGGATCTCAGCCAGCTTGCGGATCTTGCTTGCGCTGGTGCTGTTTTTGGCGCAGATCGCACTGGTGGTTGCGCTGGCAGCTTTTCTGCAGGCGAATATTGCCTTTCTTTATACTGCGCTGCACATTTTGGGCCTTGCCTGCGGCATGAAGATCTTTTTCAAAAAGCGCTGCCCCACTTATAAATTCAGCTGGATCCTTCTGATCATGGCATCCCCTGTGGTAGGGTTGATCCTCTACTCGCTTTGGGGCTACAATGTGGAAAAGAACAGCCTGAAACTGCAGGTTTCTGCCTTTAAGGAGCGCAAAAGCTCCCGTATGCGCAGCGAAGATGTGATCGCAAAAATGGGCAGAAAGCTTCCTTCCTGGGAGCGGGTGGCGCGGTTTTGCCACAAAAATGATTTCATGCTCTACGAAAACAGTGATGCCCGCTATTTTTCTGATGGCGCAGCCTATCTCTGGGATCTTATCGAGAGAATGGAGAAGGCGGAACACTATATTTTCCTGGAGTATTTTATCATTGCCGAGGGTAAGATCTGGAACCAGATCCTGCAGGTGCTCAAAGAGCGTGCCGCGCGGGGGGTAGAGGTCAAGATCCTTTTTGACGATTTCGGAAATATCTACCGTTTTTCCAATTCCATGCTGCAGGAACTGC
The DNA here is from genome assembly GCA_017396725.1 of Oscillospiraceae bacterium. The sequence goes on along the minus strand of JAFQLA010000075.1, from coordinate 2,257 downwards.
AGGATGCGGGTGTAGAGGTGTTGGCCTTTAATCCGGTGCACCAATATGTGAACCGATTGAAATTCAATTACCGAGACCACAGAAAGATCGCGGTGATCGATGGCGTGGCTGCCTATACGGGCGGCGTAAATATTGCCGATGAATATGCCAATATCATTGAGCGCTTCGGTCATTGGAAGGATACGGGTATCTGCATTACAGGCGAAGCCGTATGGGGATTTACCGCCCGCTTTATCGAAATGTGGGAGAATAACGGCGGCACTATGCACAATGAGCATGATTATTACTGCTCCCAGCCGCTAAGATGCGGACAGGGGTACTATCAGGTCTTTACTGATGGGCCTTCTGATCCTGAGACACGGATGTCGGAAGAGATCTATATGCAGCTGATCTCCTCTGCAAAACGCTTTTTGTATATCACAACGCCGTATTTTGCCGTTGAGGATTCCATGCTCCGTGCTATTTGTACGGCGGCGGATGGCGGCGTGGATGTGCGGCTGATGCTGCCAGCTATTCCCGATCACAAGTATACCTATCTTGTGGCAGGATCTTACTATGGTGAGCTGATGCGCCATGGGGTGAAGATCTATGAGTACAGCCCCGGCTTCCTGCACGCAAAGAGCGTGATGGTGGACCGCGAGGCAGCGCTTATCGGTTCTACTAACATGGACTATCGCACCTTCCAGCTGCACTACGAGTGCGGTGTGCTGGTGTATGACTCACCTGTGGTGGAGTATCTCTTTGAGGATATGGACAACATCATGGAAGTGAGCCGCAGAATAACCTACGAAGAGTGGGAAAAACGGAAATGGAGCCGCAAGGTGGCTGAAAAATTCCTCCGTTTCTTTGCGCTTTGGATGTAATAAAAAGACCTGTTCCCTGGGGAACAGGTCTTTTTTTGCTTAAGAAGCAGTCAGCATTTGCAGAAGGGTCGAGGCGATGGAGCCGGCTACCTTGGAGCCGGAGCCGCCGTTTTCTACAAGCACCACGAAAGCGTAAGGATTTTGCGGGTCATTGAGGAAGCCCGTGAACCAGGAGTGAGGGGATACATCAGCGCCCACCTCGGCGGTGCCGGATTTTGCGCAGATGGAGAGATTGCCGAAGTTCTCCTGACCGTACTGCGCGGAAACATTATTGGCCATCATGGAGATAAGCGTTTCACAGGTCTCTTCTTTCAGATCGCAGGAAACGGAGGAAGCGCGGTGGAAGCCTGCGGGGAGCCCCAGCGCGGCGGTCTCTTTATCAATGAGAACGGGGAGTTTGGCGCTGCCGCCGCCTGCGATCGTGCCCATGAAGAGCATCATGCTGCAGGGATTGACGGCGTCATGATACTGGCCGACGCCCGACCAGCCCAGTTCGCTGCCTTCGGCTGCCTCGAAAGAGCCTGTAGCAGTGGAAATGCCGCTGATTTCATAAGAGGAGAGAAGACCGCACTTTTGAGCATACAAAGCCATGGTCTCGCTGCCCAGTTCAATAGCAAGCTGCGCGTAGACGCCGTTGCAGGAATTGGCAAAGGCACTGTAAATGTCCATATCGCCGTGAGCATGAGGGCAGGTGATCACATCGCTGCCGACCGTAATGCTGCCGCTGCAGGTGAAAGAGCGGGTAAAGAGATCGGGGATATTTTCAATAGCCGCCGCTGTGGTCACGATCTTGAAAATTGAGCCGGGAGTGAAAGCGGAGGAGAGCAGACGGTTGAGATAAACGCCTTCGTACTTGGTGGAGCCCTCTTCGATAACGGGGGGATCAGCGGGGTCGAAGGCAGGGGTGCTTACCATGCAGACTACATCGCCGGTTTTATAGTTGTAGATGCCGACGGTGCCCTTGCGGCCTTCCAGCAGCTCGTAGGCTTTGGTGTTGAGGGCAGAATCTACGGTGAGATAGAGATCGTGCCCGCCGGTGGTTGTGCCGGTAACGGGGGAGAAGCCGGAGAGATAGCGGGAAAAAGCGGAAAGGGCAGAGGTTGCGATATTTTTCTCCCGATCGCCTACGGCGTGAAGGGTTGCTTTTCGCACCAGCACTTCATCGTGATAAGCACGGCTTTCGCTGTCATAGAGGAGGATGCCGTTTCTATCATAAACGGCGCCGGAGGAAAGGGAACCGTTTTCGTAGATGTGTTGATTGGCGGAAAAAGCAGCCCAGGAGTCACCCTGAAGCATATACCGCGCGCAAAAGAGCACGGTGCCGCCAAAGAGGAGAAGCGTCAGCGCCAGAACAAAAGCGGCGCGTCTTTTAACCTGTTTCAAAAGAGATCATC